>JAUWLY010000093.1 GCA_030613445.1 Candidatus Stahliibacteriota bacterium
TCCCTTCCCCTCGACAGAACTCGGGACTTTCAGCAAGGGAGAGGTAATTGTCTGGGAATCCTCTTCCCCCTGGGGCGAGGGAATATTAGGTGCGGTTTGATCGTTTGGTTCACCTGAGGGTAGTTGTGCCCCTTGTGAGAATAACTGCGTACATTCCACAGGGTAAACCCAAACAAATGAAAAGATGAATAGTAGTATAAGTGATTTTTTCATCCTGCCTTTTTGTTCATTATGCCAGCACCATCGGGTGTTTTACGACCTTTTTCTGTACGATCGAAATCGCCATCAAAACTGATAATTTCAAGGTTATTCTTTTCAGCAACTACATACTGATAAGCATCGTCGAAATCAAGATTGAATTCATGAGCCGACTTAATAACGGTTTCCATGTCATTGGTTAACAGAGCAATCACTCTCAGACCTGCGTTGGAAATCATGTCTTTTATGAATTGATGGAAAACATTAAGGAAGATATTGGTATCTACCAAAAATCTCATTGTCCACCGATTCGCCACTTCGATATCTCATGTTGGAGTTCCACTGAGGTGTATTGGTCTTTCATATCCTTGAGCGCACCAGCCCAATCAAACCTCGGTTTACCCCGGGATTTCTTTCCCTGTTTCTCCAGTAAAAACTCTATAAAATCCTGCACTTCCTGCTGGAGATCAGGCGGTAATTTCTCTACAAATTCCTTAAGTGTAGGCATAGATTTAACCTCCTTAATTTAGTTATACAAAAACTTCCTGTTCTTGCCACCAGAGTAATAAAATATAAGTGATTTTTTCATAATTCTCAAATTCATAGTGTCATTATTTTACTTGGTTTTGCCGACAAGTCAATAACATGGCTGCTAAGAACCGCGCAGCAAGCTCCAATCCCAAGAACCAAATTCCAAATAACTCAATCCTTCATAACGACGAAGTCTTCTCGACAGGCTCGAAGAGTAAAGAACAGAGAGTAAGGAGTAAGGCGTAGAGCGTACTTAATCGACAGGAAATTATGATCTGGGTAGAAGTAGTTTTGCATATTCATAAAATTTAAAGGCTGATTTTATTATACTATTTGCCGAATCTTTAGAATAGATAAAGCCATAGTCTGCACTCTCACGAAGATCCATTGCCTCTCGAAAGGAATCCAAGTATTCTACAGGAAGTTTGCCTTTATCAACATATAATTCCTGAATTGCAGTGACTAAACAACGATGACTTTTCTCACGATATCCTTGTTTAAATATTAATGCCCGAGCTATATGAAACATAGCATAATAACCCTGGATAGTTGCCCATTTCGGGTCGTTGTCTTGCAACGAATTCTTAGCGCGAGTTAAGTCATATTCTGCAGATCGAAGTTCTTTTTCGATCATATCGGTGGTCGCTTTAAAGAAAATCAGCTTGCGGCTATCAATACAGCGTTGAAATTCGCTACTCACTTTTCTCCCACAATACAATACCACGATTGATTTGATCGTACAAAGCAAAATCAGCTTCTTTGAGATTTGTATATTCTGTACTGTTCATTATTATGGAAGCAATCTTTGGATTTTTCCGGATTACTGCTCTAATTTTTTGTGAGTCATTAGACATAATAAAAAGATCAATATCACTATCAGGTGTATTCTCACCACGAGAAGCGCTTCCGAAAAGGATAATGCGCCGCACAATTACTCTGACTTCTTTGAATAATGGATACAGTCTCATCATCGTCAATAGTACTTTAATCTGTTTAACAACTGGATTCTTATCATTGACATTGTAGAGCATCATTCGTCCCTTCTTCTCGACTAATATTAACTCATTTTCAAAAAGTTCACGCAGAACACGACTGACAAAACCCAAACTGAGTTCTGTCTCTCGTGAGATCTGTCTCACATGATATTTCCCTTTGTTTTCAATGAGAAACTTTAGGACATTAAGCGAAGATTTATTGTTCATCAGCATGAACATATGTTCACCTCCATGAACACTTAGAGCATTTTGGATATTTTTTCTGACTAATTGGAAGAGAATACATTAAACCTTTGGTTTGGAAGTTATCTACGCATTTCCAGCAAAAGTGCGGGATGGAAAGGAAAAGAGAGTAGAGAGTAGGGCGTAGGGCGATTACCAAGATCCAAGAGCCAAATCCCAAGCTCCAAATAACTCAATTACTTAGTGACTTAATAACTGCTTTTCCTATGAAACGGTGAACTTTTGTTTTACAAAAGCATATCAGGATATCAGAAGATCAGTGGGAAGCATACCAGAAAAGCAGAATATCAGGATATTTAGTTCTTATTTCTTAGCACCTTTCTTCTTTCGAACCCAGTTGATATAGCCATTAATTCCTCGAATTACCTCTTCATATCTACCGATTACATTATCAGCAATTGTCTTATCAACATATCCTTTCCCCTGCAAACTTCGAAAATGATTTTGAGTTTCCCCCGCTTCTTTGCGGGCAGTATTAAAACCTTTTATCTTCTCTTGGTAATAATAACTGCAATGACCTTCAGCAATATTGTCAGCTACTGATGATGACGATCGTTCAATCTGATCTCGTATCTTAAATCTCTCATGACGCGGTAACTTCTGGCATATTTGATGAACCTCAATCATAAGCGTGTGTGCTTTCTGCCACACCCACAGTCGTTCAAATCCAGCAACTGTCTTATTCTGATCTGCTGATTCGCTGATATCCTTCATGCTGGTACCCTGATTTGCTGATACACTTACTTTATTAACGCTTCATTCCTTCAAGATCACAAAATCAACTCTTCTGTTTTGCTGGCGACCGGGCTCAGTTTTGTTTGAGGCAATGGGATTCTGCTCGCCATAGCCTTTGGCAATAAGCCTTTGCGGCTCAATCATGTGTTTTTCAATTAGATAATTACGCACTGAATTAGCACGTGCCCCAGATAATTTCAGATTATATGATGCGCTTCCAAGCGAGCATGTATGTCCTTGAATTTCAACTGATATTTCATAGTGATTTGTAATTATCCCTGCCGCCTCATCGAGAACTGGATACGACTCAGGTCTCAGTGTTGCCTTGTTCAGATCAAACTTCACTCCTTTTAAGGTTATGACCATACCACGTTTAATCATCTTAATGAGCAGGTCAGTCTGTTTTTCTTCATACACTACTACGGGGTGAAAACCAGTCTCATAGTCAAGTGCCTCTGCTTTTACATCATATATACCTGGTGCAAGGTCAGTAAACTCAAAATTGCCATTTGTGTCAGACTCAGTAATCTTATCTGTATCAAGGATTGATAACTGAACAATCAAAGGCTCATTAGTCTTCAGATCAACTACTTTGCCCTTTATGCTCCCTGTTTTTGCGGCTTCTTTGGTGAGACTGAAATCACAGATCGTTGTTTTGTCTGCAGTGACTTTTATTATTTTCTTGGAACCAATATAACCTTTGGCACTCGCAAATAGTTCGTACGCACCTGGTTCTACTTTCTTAAAACTGTATGTCCCGATATCCGGACCAATAACCCTCGGGTCATATTCTGAATCGAGTATGATGACTTCACCTGCGATTACAGCGCCCTGGGTGTCGTATACAGTACCAGCGATCATGCCGGATTTTGGCTTTTCCTTTTTCTTATCCTGTACATATGATATTGATGCAGCAAGCCTGGGCTGGTAATCACTCATATCTGACCACATTAACCATTCGAATTTACTCATTGCAATACCAATCTCAACTGGTAAGAACCGGAATTTCAAACCCAAATTGAGATCACGACTATCACCTTCGAACAGAAATGATATCCTGTCACTAAACATTATTTCAACACCTGCAATCAATCCAATACCCCAATCACCACCTTTTTCATGATAGAGATTTGAATTGAAATAATGAGAATGAGTTCCATACCCGACATATCTACCCCTGCCAATGCCGATCGTCGCATGCGAACGGTCAGTTGCTGAATAGGTCGCTACAATGAACGCGGAGCCGAGCTCAAATGGCTTTTCATAATCGCCTTCATAATACATGAGGTCATCATGCCAACCTGTGGAATCGCCGTGTCCGACTTCAGAGACATCAAGCGCATATGATATCTGATGAATGCCCCAGGATACTGCGATTACTTCACCGCCCAGGAAATTATGGCAAAAACCTATTGCTGGCGTGAAATCTGAGAATGAAAGGATATCGAGATAAACTTCTAAATTATCACCCAGTCCTAATGCCATATGAATATTACCCTCAAAATCTTCATTGCCCGGTGCTGAACCAAGCGGTAGTGTTCCATCGAGTCCAATACGATAGCCCATATGCGGTAAAATACGCGCACCAGGGATATCGATAAGACCACTCGTGCGGTTGAACTCTGCGTATGCTGTCGTTGCAGCAAATGCACAAACAATTATAATAATGTATTTCATTTTAGTCCTTTCATGCTGGGCAGGCCCTGTGTAATAATTATTCCTTTCCCTTCAGGTGATTGCATAGCCTGTTGTGCAAATACCTATGTCCATATGTTGTCTTTAGATACTTTTCTCTTTTTATAACATCACGTAAATCATGCGATGCTTCATAATAAACCAATTCAAACGGTCTTCTTTTCATTGTAGATTTCACAAATCCTTTGTTATGATATGCTAGCCTTTCTTTTAGATCCTTTGTATGTCCTATATATAACTTTTTATCCTTTTTACTTTTTAATACGTAAATATAATGCATATCATATTACACGGGGCAGGCTACCGCCCTTGTCAGTTTCAGGAGTACTGACCATCATCATGCTATGTTGTCCAAAACCCAACATTACGACTCCTCCCCTTTTGCATTGGTTAAGGGTTTGATCTTAAAAAAAGTATATGAAAAATAATGCTTTTGTCAAGAATGATAATAAAATACACGGGCCTTGCAATTGTCGGGAATACGTGCAAGGATGTAGGTAGTTTTACGCATAGCGAACACACTGCGTTGAAGACATGCTGCGCTGAAGACACGCTACGCTGAAGACACGCCTTTACATGCAAAGCTGAAGACATCTCACATTTGTTCGATACACTGAAATCTGCAGCTCAATCGGAGATCAAGGCATATTTCGTGCACGCTTCGCTGAGGAGCCCGATGAATCGGGCGACTACACAAAAAGAACTGAATAGACAGTATCGGAGTAACAGTGTAACGGAGTATGGAAGAAACGGTGATAAAAAGATGAGACGGGGTTAGGAAGGTGGGAAGTTTTAAGGATTGGAAGATGAGAGATTCTGGGGCTTAGAAGGCGGGAAGTTATGAAGTCGAGAAACGGATGGACGTCACTTTATTCGTTTATAGATTTTACTTCGATGATCAACAAATTGAATCACAATAGTATCATCTTCTAATGTATATAAAACACGCCAATCACCTACTCTGAATTTCAAAAATCCCTTAATTTCTTTTGATAGCAATTCAGGAGTGATATTTTTAAAATTATCTGCAAACCACGAAATCTTTTTAACGATTCTACGAATGACTAAATTATCGAGTCTCTTGAGGTCAGTTAAGGCATTCTGAGTCCATTCGAGTTTAGCCAAATTTCTTTATTACCTCTTCATGAGAAATTCTTTTTGACTTCCTGCTAAGTCTCTTCACCAATTCTCGCTTAAAATCCTCTCTAAGTTCTAATCCATAATCCGGATCACCAAGTATCTCAAGGATCTTTTGCTCGATAAGGTTATTAAGATCTTCAATGCTTAAATGACTAATTTTTTTTGTTTGTACCATATACTTCTCCTAATTTATAATATACTCAAATAATTACATAAGTCAACGGGCTTTGCACGCCTGCGGCTGCAGACACGCTACGCTGGAGACAAAATTCATTGCAGACATCTCACATTTGTTCGATACACTGAAATCTGCAGCTCAATCGGAGATCAAGGCATATTTCGTGCACGCTGCGTTGGAGACACACTTCGTTGAAGACATGTCGCTTTGCTCCTGAATCAGCCTGATAAATCAGGCGACTACAGGAGCGTAGGGAGTAAAGCGTGGTGCAAGAAAAGACTGGATTCCCTGGTCCCTTCGACATATAGCTCAGGACTGCAGCAAGCCAGAGAATGACTCTGCGAGACTGGAGACAAATGGGAAATGGCACTGCGTGCGGTCCCTGAATTTCTAACGCTCTAAACGCTATTAACGCTCTAAACGAACTAAACGTCTCTTAGTTACTCAATAACTTAATAACTTAATTACTGCTTTTGCTATGTAACGGCGTATCAGAGTGTCGGAGTGACGGGGTAACAGAGATAACGGATGAATAGAGAGTAAGGCGTCCCTGTGCTCTTGGTTCTTGGAGCTTGGCTCTTGGAGCTTGGTTTCTGTTTTACTTATTCTTCCATAACCACAAAGTCAACCCGGCGGTTTTTTGCCCGACCCGCTTCCGTGGCGTTGTCGGCAATTGGTTTTCTCTTGCCATAGCCAATAGGTATTAAACGCACCGGTTCAATCATATGGATATCGATGAGGTACTCACGTACTGCTTCTGCCCTAGCTTGCGATAATTTAAGGTTTGCCTCTGCAGTCCCGATACTGTCGGTATGACCCTGTATCTCAACTTCGATTTCCGGATGGTTGGTCAAAATAGCTGCTGCCGCATCAAGTGTGGAGGTGGATCCCTTCTTGATTATTGCCTTGCCAAATTCAAACTCAATACCTTCCAGGGTAATTATTGTCCCACCTTTGATCAAATGTACAACTATTTCTGCGGTCTCATCGGGCAAAACAGTAACATCAGTATGCGAGGTTATATAATCCATGGCCATGAATTTGAGTAAATAAATCGCAGGGTTCAGATTTTCAAAAGAGAAATGTCCTGATGAATCAGTAGTGGTCGTCAAACCAAGATCCGTAACCATAACATCAACAACAAGTGCTTCTTTTGAGATAAAATCAAAAACCATACCAGAAACCATGCCACCTTGCTTTTCTGATTTCCTTAAAACAATATTCAGTTCGTTAAGCTTATCTTTACTCACTTTGACGTCTAGATTTTCTGGCTCATAGCCATACCTGGTAATGACGATATTGTACTTACCAGGGATGATATCATCAAAAATGAAATAACCTGCATCATTTGTGAAAGTTATGAATTCATTATCACCAGCGACTAAGACTTGTGCCTTGGCTATTGGTAAGTATCCTTCATCTAATACAAAACCGTATATCGAACCGACCTCAACAAGACCTTTAACTATGGTCTTTTGACCACCACATTGCATTAATATCATAAGGATTAATGCAATGGTCATTATATACTTCATAATTTCCTCCCTATTTAACCTTTCCCCGTTAGAGATAGGAAACGCTTTAATCGAGTTTTGAGATATCTCTTCCCCATTCCCGATTTCAAGTACGCTTCTCTGGCCTTAGCATCATCTTCATTAATGCACGCCTCATAATAGATAAGTCGAAAAGGACTTCGACGCTTGGTTGAGAATACCTTATTTTTGTTATGCTCACTGACGCGTTTCTGTAAATCTTTGGTATAGCCCGTATAGAATTTACCATCTTTCATACTCTTCAAAACATATGTGTAGAACATAGAAATTTTACTGTTTATCTCTAACGGGGTTTGGTTAGATCTATTTCTTGTACTCATCGATTATTCTGCTGAGTTTCCGGGCTACATAAACCCGTGTCCTGGAATTCCTTATTTCCTTTATCCACTTTTCAGCTCTTTTGAAACTAAAACTTCTTGGAAAATGTAGTTCTGGGAAATAGCCAAAGTGCTTTTTCTTATGTGCTGAGACATAGAGTGAATCAATCAAAGCCTTTTCAGGTTCAGCAACCAGGAAATCCCGTGTTGCTTTATCCAATGTAAATCCTTTAAAAAACAACGGATGAATTCGATGAATTTGATAAGTAGCTACTGAAGTTTCTATTGTCTTGGTATGACTCGTGGATGCAACCATAATAACTTGAGGAATCTGTTCTATAATCCCATGAAAATGTAAGGCGCTGATAAATGAGATATAGCAACGATGCTGCTGAACTAAAAAAGGAGCTACTGTAAAAACATTGAACCGCTCATCTGCGGTATTTGCCCAGATACCACGATAGATTTTAAAAATCACACCTTGTTTTTGCAAATAATTAAGTGTTTGAACTACGTTTGAAACAGATTTTCCTGAGAGTTGTGTCAACTCCGCTGTAGTAAAAACAGATCGACGCAATTGTTTTATATATGAAAGTACTGTCTCTTTATTATGTCCTATGGGGTTCATTTGAATTCCTCAATAAAATCAACGACCTTCAATATAATCTCGTCCCACCTTTCAGATGAATTATACACCAGTTGATCTTCTACAGATAAATAAGCCAGGACAGTATCTCGAAAACGGTTGAAGTCTATATCATATGTGTTCGTAACAGCCAGAGCCAGCATATCCTTTTCAATCTCTTCTTGCCTTTCCTTATCAGGAGCATATTGTGAACTGAGCATATAAAGGTCGAAAACATCTCTTGCCTGGGTAATCGTTCTTGAAGCAAGGGCACTGATCTTCTGACGAACTGCCGCGAATATATCGTAATGTGGAACTACAAAAGGCGGTAACTTGTAGTAACGAAGGACTGTATTTGGCACGGTTTGCACGATTACTTTTCCCTCAAATCCTCTGCGTGAGAATTCGATTTTTGTAAAAAGATCTGAATCGTCAGTAGTTATGAGATGAACTTTGAATCTCTGTGTGGTTTCAGTTTGTTTGGCTTTCTGCATATTAGGCAGCACAATCTCTGATACACCAAATGGGATGAGGTTTTCCCGTAACGATTTCTTGGACAACAATATCATAATTGTTTCTTTAAGTTTTTCGACTGAAATACCACTCGCATCTAGATCCATATCCTCTGAATGACGGTTACTATGGTAGAAAAAACGCATATTCACACCACCCTTCAACGCATAATTCTCCGCTTTGAGCATCCTACTTAGTGCACGTAGAAATTCTAAATGAAAAACCTCACGCACCTGTAAATAATCATATGGAAATCCTTTCATAGTATGTATTATAATTTAGTTTTATCTAAATGTCAAGACATACTACACGCCTCCGGCCCCGTACAACATCGTTTAATGGGGCAGGCTGGAGTCACTCCACCTCTGGTGGATGAAGTCACGGCAATATAGCTTTGCCTGAAGACATGTCGCTTTGCTCCTGGAGACACGAAGCAAATTCCAAGAGCCAAATTCCAAGAGCCAAGAGAGTAGGGCGACCACAACAGAGTAGAGAGTAAAGAGAAATGATGCTACGCATGGAAGGACGTCCCGCTGTAGTTATCTGATTTATCAGACATTGCCCGATGAATCGGGCGACTACAAAAGAGTAAGGCGTAGTGCGTAGGGCGTTAAGATAAGAATGAAGTTAGGAAGTTATGAGGATAAGAAGTTAAGCAGCAAGAACAGAA
>JAUWLY010000321.1 GCA_030613445.1 Candidatus Stahliibacteriota bacterium
GCAATGTTTTTAGATAATTTCTTATTGCCGCAGCATTATCTTCACCCGTATAGTTAGCAAGTATCCAGCTTACGGTTCTGATTTCAGTCTTGATGCCTTTCTTGGTTTTCCAATCAGCTAAGGTCTGAAAAGCCGTCTCCATCTGTGAATTGGTGATTATCAGATAATCAAAATATCCAACTTGTCGACTCTCTTGGGTTTGGATCACAGCTTCTGGGTTAATCACTATTTCTTTTAGCCGATTACTCGTTGCCAGTTGTTTTTGACCGCCCTCATAAGTGACCGAAAATTTTATCGATTTATAGATTCTCAATTTTTTTGATTGGGGTAGATATTGGACAGGGTAAAAAACAAGTTCACATATCTGATAATTGTCATAGACACTGCTGCCCTTGAATTGAAGTATGTTTTCTGGGTAGGGTGTGTCTGATGAGTATATGGCTTGGTCTGCTTGAGCCAGTTTTTCCACGTTCTTTAAAGAGAGGATGTAGGGTGGTTGTACAAATCTGGGCAAGAATTCCCCAGCCAATTCAGTGCTTTCCTCGTTGATGATTTCAATACCAGTTATCTGTGCGCCATATGGTAAAGCAATGCGAAGTGCCTTGACTGGTAGTTCTGGTGCGCCGATCTGGTCAGAAAGTTCATAGTCCTTCATCATGATCTTGGTATATTCCATATCGGTTTGTAATACCAGATCATTGTTATTGACTGCAATGTCGTGAATCGTAGTGCTGTTCATGATCATTAGCATTAAAATGAAAGATATCATTTTTTTACTCCTTTTTTCTTGATGCGAAGTTCACACAATCTCCGCCCAATTGTTTTGCCTCGTAACAGGCATCGTCTGCGATTTCTATTAAGGTATTCTTGTTATTGCCATCCTGAGGAAATGCGGCGATACCAATACTTAAAGTAATACGTGCGTCAGTCGTCTGGGCGGCAATCCTTTTCCTCATACGGTCGGCAACTTCAAGAGCGAACGTGCTATCAGTTTCCGGCAGTACAGATATGAATTCGTCACCTCCATAGCGTCCCAGGAAGTCAACGTCTCTTATTGTTTCCTTCATGAGCTGGCAGCATTTTTTCAACATTTTATCGCCAGCTGGATGTCCATATGCATCATTGTATTTCTTGAAATTATCAAGATCGATCATCAGTACTGAGAAAGATCGGTGATACCGGCTGGCCCTCTTCATTTCAGCTTCAATGAACATGTCGAAACTCCGGCGATTGGGCAGTGAAGTAAGTGGATCAGTCAAAGATAAGGTTTTTGTTATTTCGAATAACTGAGAATTATATAAAGCAACCGCGATTTGAGCGCTCAGGGCAGAGAGAAGCTTTATATCGTCTTCTGTAAAGCCATTGATTTCCGGGCTCTCTACATCTAAAGTGCCAATGACCTTGTTACCAAGCATGAGCGGGAAGCAGATTTCACTTTTTGCCTTTTCTGCTCCCACGATATAATATTGGTCTTTTGCTACATCAGGGCTATAATACATCTTCTTGGTTTTAGCTACATGACCGCCTATACCATCTCGACCGATCTTAAAGCGCAGTTTTTTGACATATTCAGGATAATTGATATAAGAACGCGGGTATAGTTCTTGTTTTTCTTCATCAACGAGCATTATCGCCAGATTAAGATAACCAAATGTGTCTTTTAAACGCTCGAGGATATTGATAAGGAGTTTATCAAAATCTAGTGTCGACATAAAACTCTGACTTACTTCATATAAAAGTGCCATTTCCTTGGCTTCCCTGGTGAGTTTACGATAGAGCTCAGTATTGTTCAAAGCAATTGCTGCCTGGTTGCACAAAATGACCAGGTAGTCGATTTCATTTTTTGAAAAATCTCTTGGTGTGAAAGAATCAACGTATAAGATGCCAATTGGTTTTTCTCTGGTTATCAACGGTACAGCTACAGTCGCAGCTCTTTTTTTATCAGTGCTTACTGCTTCGGCATTCTCGAATTTGCTTATGTCTGGGATGACTACAGGCTTCCTGGTTTTTATTGCTTCGGCAGAAATGCCATTAGTTAGACGCGCGGTTGAAACATATCGCCTTGGCATATCTGAACCTTTGGTATATTCAAAGGCATCAAGGACCTTGGTTCCTGTTTCGTCAACAAGTACTAGTGCACCAGCATCAGTATCAGTGATCGATACGGCGGTGGAGAGGAATACTTTCATTATTTCATTTATATTGAATGAAGATGTTAATGACATTCCGACTTCTTCAAGTACTGTAAGGACTTGCGCTTTGTACTCACTTTGGTGGATCACTTTTGAATACTCGATAGACAATGCGGCAAGTCTTGTAAAGAATTCCATCGCACTTTCATTCTGGAAGCTCTTTTGTGTATTACGGTAGTAGACATTCAAACAGCCGATCGGTTCGTCTTTTAGAAGTAGGGGTGCGCAAATCAGAGAGACAAGCCCCTCTTTACCCGCCCATTCGACTGTAAAATCATCGCTGATTTCACGGAAGAGTTCAAGTACATCAGGTATGAATCTTGGTTTTTTGGTTTCACAGACCTTGCCGGCAACCTCCTGACCGCGTCGGACCTTGACGACCTTCAGATAATCAGCAGAGAGGTTGTAAGAACGCGCGATTGTCAGGTATTCTTTCTTTTCATCGAAAAGCATGATTGAGGACGCTGAGGCATTGAAGAAGGAACAGGCCATCTTGGCTATTGTATCAAAAACACTGTTGAGGCTTTTCTTTTCAAGAAGAGCTTCGGCAATTGCGGTTAGGTTTTTATAGGAGCCGTTTTCCATGCTAAGATAATTATATTGCGATATACTGAGTTGTCAACGGACTGGTAGAGAAGTAAGTATATAAGGATGTAGCAGAACTGAATAGAGCGTAAGGAGTAGAGGGAAATGGCACTTCGTGCGGGATTGGTTGCTCTCTCGACAAAGCTCGAGACAGGTTCGCAACGGTTATGGCTCTTGCGAGCGGGAAAAGAAACGGAGCATGGGAGAAACGGTGAAACGGAGAAAAAGCAAATACCTAAAGGCCTAAAATAAACGAAGGCTATTAACGATTTAAATTCCATCCCGAGCAAGTCGAGGGATCCCTTCCAGCGTCAGCTCCTTTCCATGCTCTGCATCACTTCCACCCCACACCTTTACTTATCTATTTTCGGGAGAGCACAATTAGTACTATGTACACTGGTTACGCGCTTGGTTATCATTAGACAAACTAAAAAAGCTGGGGGGTCTCTTCCAATCCGCTAGGATTCAAAGGTTCCAATTACCTAATAACTCAATGACTAAACGTCATTAACGTTGACAATTCAATATTTCGCAATATAATTGCTATGATATGGAAAATGGACTGTA
>JAUWLY010000210.1 GCA_030613445.1 Candidatus Stahliibacteriota bacterium
GAGAGGATGAAGGTGAGGGTTAAAGGAAGGATGGAGGTTTTATGATCATTGTTTTATGTGCAACATTACTATTCGCTCAAGCTGGTGATGTGTTTCTTCCTAAGTGGATGACTCCAGAGGAAAGTTTGCGAGTCAATGAGATCGGCAAGGGACATGTTATTACAACTCCACCCGGCGGCTGGGTTGAAACACCAGGTGAATTTGAGTACTTAAAAGGCGTATTTGTCACCTGGATATACGGTCAATACAACGCGATTTTTCGCGAAATTGTACGTGAGTCCGGCGAAGTCTCAAAGGTGTACATAATCGTCGGATCGGGTACTGAACAACAGAATATTACTGATTATCTAAATGGCAACGGCGTACCGCTCGATTCAGTGACTTTCTACATATGGCCGAGAAACTCGATTTGGATGAGAGACTATGGTCCCTGGTTCATGCGTAAACAAGATAATGCTGAAGGTATCGTGGATTTCCAGTACAATAGACCACGACCATCTGACGACACAATACCCTGGCGTATTGGTCAGCAATGGGGTATTCCAGTTTACGGCTCGCCACTTGAACATGCCGGAGGTAATTTCATGACCGATGGTTTAGGTACTGGTTTTGCGAGTACCTTGATCCACGAAGAGAACGCTGGGTATACGCACGCAGAAATAGATTCCTTGATGCTTGAGTACAGTGGGCTTGAGCAGTTCATCGTATTGCAAAGAATCAATATTGAATATACCGGGCATATCGACCTATGGACCAAGATCCTCAATGATACACTTGTTATGGTCGGTGAATATGCTGCCGGTCATCCTAACTATGATTTGCTCAATGACAATGCCGACTCTATCAGTCGCTGCACAAATCGCGAAGGTAAGCCGTACCGGGTAGTCCGGATGCCCATGCCCTGGTCACTATCAAACGCCCCACCGTCATATCTCAATTCTCTATTTTTCAATAATAAAGTTCTCGTTCCGCTGTGGAGTGAACCAGAGGATGACACAGCACTTTTTATTTACGGACAGGTATTACCTGGTTATGATATCGTTGGTATTAACTGTTCAGCCATGTCCGGGTCGGGTGGCGCGATACACTGTATAACCATGCAGGCACCAAGCCCTTATTTCATTCACGTTCAGCATTATCCTTTGATCGATACGGAAGATACCCTAAACCCTTATCGCGTCCGTGCGCGACTTACCACATCCAGTAATCTACTAGCAGAATCCACATTGGTTTTTTATAAGATAAACAGTGGTTCATATAGCACAACCCCCTTAGCCACAGTAGTTGATACACCGGGCGTCTATGCAGGTTATATACCAGCACAATCAGGCGGTGATACTGTCCACTATTACTTACTCGTTAAGAATAATGACGGCATTAGAAAAACGTCCCCCATAAACGTACCGACCCATGTTTATACGTTCCTTGTCGGACCAGACGTGGCATCGCCAAGTATTACCCACACACCGCTTGGTGACCAGTTGCTAAATAACTGGCCAGTTCATGTTTTAGCTTTGGTGACTGATTTCTCAGGGGTTGATTCTGTAATACTTGAGTATTTGATCAACAGTACTCCACAGACTCCGATCCCTATGCCCAATACTGGCGGTGACATATATGAGACAGATTTTGGAGGAAGCGTAAGTGTTGGCGATTCTGTTTTTTACAGGATCAAAGCAATAGATGGTTCAGTTAACCATAATGTGGGCTATGACCCGACATCAGGTTACCACGCCTTTGCAATTGTCGATAGAATTCCAGTCGGTATATGGGAACCTGACGTAACCCCTATCACAAGCGCACCGCTTATTAATTACCTGGACAGTCTCAGTATTAGTTATGAGTATAATACGAGCTACCCGACATTGGATGCTTATAACTGTATCTTCATCTGCGTGGGCGTATACTCAAACAACTACCAGCTGAGTACAAGTCAAGCCAATGATCTTGTAGCATACTTGAATAATGGTGGAAAGTGCTATTTAGAAGGCGGCGATGCCTGGTGTTATGATCCAACTGGCGACATTTATCGTTCTTACTTTGGCATAAGTGAAATTGGTGACGGTGGGACTATGAGTGGTAATATCGACGGCGTCACAGGCACCTTTACTCAAGGCATGTCTTTTGTCTATGCTGGCGAAAACAACTATATAGACCGTATCGCACCGATTTCACCTGCGTTTACAATATTTACTAATGGTGGTTACAACCGGACTGTTGCTTATGATGCGGGTACATATCGTACAATCGGCTCGGCATTTGAGCTCGGTGGCTTGGTCGATGGTACACCACCAAGCACACAAGACACCCTAATCGAACAGATTCTTATATTCTTTGGAATCATCGTGGGTGTTGAAGAAGAAAATGAAGTGGTTATGACTTCGGTTAACCGATTATCAGTTTTGCCTAATCCAACGAACAAGAAATTGACTTTTGCTTTTGATATCACCGCAAAAACGGATATTAAGATTGAAATGTTCAATGTGCTTGGACAAAAAATCGTGGTGATTGCTGATCAGATTTTCCAAGCGGGTGAACACAAAATCCAATGGGATTTCCACGATACAAAAGGACGTGAATTAGCCCAGGGTGCTTACTTCTATCGTGTGGTAACTGAAGGAGAAACAAAAACAGGGAAGGTGCTGTTTATAAAATAGTAACGAATAACTGAGTATCGGGGTAAGGGAGTAACGGCGTATCGGAGACAAGAGAGTAGGGAGTAGGGAGTAGAGCGTAGGGCGCAGGGAACAGTGACCCCTCACCCTAACCCTCTCCCCATAGGTGCGAGGGAAATAGGTGAGCATAATTGAGTATTGGAGACAAGAGGGATGGCTGCTCTTTCGACAAAGCTCAAGACAGGTTCGCAGCGGTAGAGAGCCCTGATATGAATACATGTATCGGAGTAAGGGAGTATCGAAGACAAGAGAGTAGAGAGTATGGAGTAGGGCGTAGAGCGTAGGGAGACAAGAAAGAAAATCCAATAAATTGGACGACTACAACACAGACAAGTAACGGTGTAACGGAGTGTCGGCGAAAGATTTACAAGATATTAAAACTAAGAACCATCTGTTTTCTCTTCGAGCGAGCAAAGCGAGTCGAGAAGTACCTTGATGTGTGTTCTCGACAAGCTCGAACAGTAAAAATAGTAACTAATAGCCAAATTATTGGCGCCTTATGCCGTACTCTCTACGCCTTACACTCTTGTAGTTTGGTTCTTGGGATTTGGAGCTTGGAACTTGTGCCAGGCTAAAGGCCTGGCAATGGAAATCCGGTGATTGACTGAAAACTCTCTTTAGTCTTATCAGCCACTTTCTTCTTGGCGTCATTTAAGGCAGCAAGTATAAGGTCTTCAAGCATTGCAACATCTTTTTCTTCAAAGATCTCTGGTTCAATCTTAACAGCAAGTACATTCTGCTCACCATCCATCTCAATTCTGACCATGCCGCCGCCTGCGCTTCCTTCAATCCTAATTTTTCTCAGTTCCTCCATGAGCTTTGCCTGCAATTTCTGAGCTTCCCGTAACATGTTCTTCAAATTGCCTCTCCTATCTTATTTCTTCACTATCAAATAGATCCTTAATGGTTTCAACAAGGTGGTTCTTTTCTTGTTTTCGTTCAGTCATGTCAAAAGTAAGCGTGAAATCATCGTTTAATATATTTTCCAGGGCGGATTCAAGTACTTTTCTATTTCTTTCTAATTGTCTTTTGGAAAAATCATTTTTCGTAGAAATAATGATATTCTTATCGCTTCTTTTGATCTCAACATCGTGGATAATACCTGCGAGCTTAGGACTGAAATTCTGCAGTCTATTAGACAACTTATCTTTCAAGTTAGTTTTGTCGCCTGGGGTTGCTGTATCCTTATCGTTATTCATTTTGCGTGGGGATTTTGAAGAACTGCTGAGATTGAACACCAGTTTGCTGAAAAGCAGTTCTATCACAACCCTAACATTAATCGACCTTCTAACCATGTCCTCAAATCTGAGGCATATTTCAAGCATTGCGGTCAATTTTTCACGCTCCAATTTTATATTTTGTAAACTGGCAATCTCATCACCGCTCAATTCAACAAACTCATCAGGCAATCCAGTTTTAACGAGAAAAACGGCACGCAAATAACTGGTGAATCCCCGGTATATCTCAACTGGATCAGCGCCATCTTCAATGCCTTTATTGAGCAATAATATTACCTGTTTCAGATCTCCTGTTAATATTTGTTCAAGGATTTCAAGATAGAAACTACTTCCCACAAAGCCGATCAATTTAAAAACATCATTTTCTGTAATCTCATTTTCGACAAATGATGACAGTTGATCAAGAATGCTCTCGCCATCACGAATGCTACCGTCTGCTCTTACTGCGAGATAATGCAAGGCATTTTGTGTTATCTTAACATTTTCCATATTGGCAATTGATTTAAGGCGTGTTGATATTTCTTTTAAGGAAAGTCGCTTAAATGCAAAACGCTGACAGCGTGACAGGATTGTACTTGGAACCTTCATTGGGTTGGTCGTGGCGAATATGAAAATAACCTTGGACGGAGGTTCTTCTAATGTCTTAAGCAAGGCGTTAAAAGCGTCCGGGGTTAAACTGTGCACTTCATCGATAATATAAATCTTGTAGCGACCGCGCAGGGGCGAGTATTTGACACCCTCTCTTAAACCGCGGATATCATCAATACCTCTGGTTGATGCACCATCTATCTCAATAACATCAATGCTTCTGCTGAGCGTTATTTCCTTGCAAGACTGGCATTTTTGACAGGGATGAATAGTTGGACCCTCACTGCAATTCAGGCTCTTGGCAAGGATGCGTGCGGTCGTGGTTTTACCAACGCCGCGTGGTCCTGCAAAAAGAAAGGCGTGTCCAATACGCTCGCTTTTGATTGCTCCTTTTAGAGAACTTAGAATATGGCTCTGACCGGTTAAGTCATCAAAATCTTGAGGACGATACTTTAATGAAATTACGCGATGAACCACAATAACCTCGTTATACTCGGTAAGCTCCAAATCCCAAGAACCAAGAGCCAAGAACCAAGAGCCAAGAGCCAAGAGCCAAGAACCAAGACACAAGAACCAAGACACAAGAACCAAGAACCAAATTCCAAGAACCAAATCCCAAATAATACTGCGCTTGGTTGGAGCTTGGTGCTTGGAACTTGGGATTTTCCAGATTATAGGTATGATTATAGGTATATAGATAACGAAATGATGGAATGTATAAATTCATTTTCACATTGAACTCCCTGAATTCACTATCTGGATTCGGTCGTGCACTCCCTTTGCCAATCCAGTCAGGAACAGTAAGGCGAAGAACTCAGACCAGGCACCCTTATGACCAGCTCTTGCCTGCTTACCGCTGCTTCTTTCCAGACCTGACGGAGTTTGTAGGTGGAACCATCATAAGACCCGATCCTCAACATTCTTCAACTCCTGGCTGTCACCCCTGAAAGTCTTGACTCAAATGGAGTCTTCGACCCCGCAT
>JAUWLY010000013.1 GCA_030613445.1 Candidatus Stahliibacteriota bacterium
CTAATGGAAAAACAAGAAAACAAATTACCCCATTTAGACAATATTCCCGACCGTATAGAGTACCTTAGAAAACTTTTCCCCAATTTCGACATAATTTATGCTGGCCTTAGAGTTTCTCCTGAAGAAAACCTGCACCAAGCCATTGAGCATTTCATGGAATCTTGGATCGAACACCCAGAGCCAGATGTTTCTATCGAGGCCATAATAGTTGAGATAAGATTAGAAGTTGCAAAGATACAGTTTCTACAACGCATATCCAAAAGCCTAGAACAAATAGCAAAACAAGGAAAATCCAAATGAACCGCTTCGGACCACACGCACAAAGTAATCAGATACACGAATGGCCTTACGCAGTTAGCCTTATGCAACCAGGATCTTGGTTTAAATTCATGGATGATGTCGCAATGTCTCGCGACGCCAAAAACGCCAATGGTAACATTAAAGTAGTAGGCCGATTTCATCGAGACTATATGCAGCAGTTTAGTCTAGACGAAAACGAAACTCGAGCCAGAGCCAGGGCGTTTATCGAGACTTGGCTAAACGAATCGTTTATGGAGTTCTCCCCGTATATAGACGCCATTGAAGACTTTAATGAATATTGGGCAGCGTCCCACACAGTAGCAGAAACAGCAGCTAGAATCCTTTGGATTAAAACACTTTTACAAGTATGGGAAGATGACATTCTCTCGGACTCCCGCTACGACAGCCTTGCCCATATCAAATGGTGTCTTGGAAACGCGGCCGTAGGAAACGACATTCCCTGGCAAGTAGCCCGATCCGCTACCCAAGCTGCCTCCGGACCGCACTATCTAGGTTATCATGGCTATGTTTCTGTTGTGTCGCAAGACTTCGTTCCGCAGGAGGCCGACCACGTAAGAGCAAAACGTCTCGCAAAAACGGCCAAGCCCGAATACCGAGAAACCTTCCGAGACAAAGATAGGCCATACAAGATAAAATCCTTTGAATGGGAAGGCCTAGAAGATGGAAAAGACTACGTAATCTCTCCGATAAGTCTCGCTGCCGAATACAGAAATCCCGCCAGCGTAGTTGTTCCAGGCGAAAGAAGCCCCGATGAATTTATCTGGGGAAGTGGCCGAATTCTTCAAGCGGACCGATATGTTTATAAACCCCGTGGAATAGAGCCAAGGTACATTATCACCGAAGGTGGCCTTGTTCGGGATCTCAACGGCCAAGCATGGTTACAGCCCAATGACGGATGGAAACATCAACAAGTTGCAGGTGGTAACATGGATCGCTATGTCCAGCTAATGAGCGAAGTGTCTGCGCTTTACAACGATTGGAACTATCACAACAATGATAGATTAGAAGGCTATGTTTTCTTCACATCTGGAGATTTCGACTGGCCCGACTTTCATATAAATGGAGTAGAATTGGCTGAAATTATCGAACGAACAGGAGCTTTCCCAGGAACACCGACATATCCAGCCCCACCACCTCAGCCAGATCCAGATCCAGAACCGCCACCAAACGTCGACTACCCAGTAGTAGGAACCGACATCAGCCATTGGCAAGGTAGCTTTGACGGAGAAATCTCAAGAGAAAACGGAAACGAGTTTGTTATCGCCAAGGCAAGCGACGGACTTTTCATAGATCCCAACCTAGACGATCCATTCATTGATCCAACTTTTGCCCCGTTTATAGAAGAAGCTGTTACGACAGGCCACCTCGTCGGCGCATACCACTTCTTCCAGCCAGGTATATCGGCAACACGACAAGCCCTCACATTTCTAAAGGCGTTAGAAATGGTCGAGGAACAAAACCTGCCACCAGCTCTCGACCTGGAGGCAACCGTCAACATACCAAGGGAAGATTTTCAAAACATGGTCTTGGAATGGCTAAACATAGTTGAAGATCAGACAGGCCAAGTACCGATGCTATACACCAATGTTAGCTACTATGACCTGTGGTTAAGCGATCCTCGTTTCGATAGGTATCCATTATGGATTGCGAATTACCATCCCGCCATCGCTAGGCCATCCCTCCCGTTCCGTAGGAACACCTGGGAACTATGGCAATGGTCTGCCGAAGGAAATGGCGGGATTAACGGAGTAGCTTCGGCCTACGTCGATCTAAATCGTTTCAATGGAAACATTGACGACCTCCTAGAAAAATACGACCGGAATTGGCTGAATCCAATTTCACCGCCACCACCGATAGAACTACCAGAAGAAAATCCTTGTCAAATTCGAGAACAATATGTCAGGTTGGTCCACGTAATTCCGCCACAGGCAACCGAGGAACAAAAGCAATTTGTATTTGATTCTGTTTCCAGCAATCTTCAGACAATCACGTTCTCGTACGACGACGCTGGCGCAACTCCCTGTATCGACAACACCGCAGTTTTGTGGTTTTTGACCTACGGCGAAAGAGTCGAAATGGAGGCTTGGTTTGCCGAATTCTACCCAAACACGAGCTTGGCCTTTGTAGGTGATACACTCGTCGCTGGCAACTACGACATTACATTACCTCAGAACTTTGTTCCATGGTGGAAGAAAGTTCTGTTGCGGCTTCGCCGCTAAAACTAGTGCTTCTCGGAAAACAACAAGACCCAGGCTCTACTCAACAAACCTTTCTATTTTCCAGTGAACATGCACTCTCGCAAACTAAAACAAAGAATAAGGAGCAATAATGACTGACTCAGACATTCACTCACTCAATCACAAATCAGCAAGCTATGGAGTGCTAGAAGACTGTCTCTCGGAAGCGCAAGTATTAATATCTATTCTCGAAAAAACCGTTGACAAAATAGACGTAACCGGACAACTAAAACACAGGTATATCAACGGACATTCAAGAATAGAATTGCTTGCAATACCAAAGACAACACCAAACATGTTTGGCGAACCCAGACTCAGCACAGAAATGCACCATCTACTTATTGACACAGTTAAAGACTTAGCCTGGATTAAAGACAACCCACCCGACTACGAATGGCAAGGAAAAAGATACCTATGGAAATTAACCACCCTCGAAGATGAATCTCAATGGACAATCGCACAAATAATACATTCAGGACCAACTCTATTTTCGCAATGGCTGCAACGAACAGAAACCCATCGTGGAGGTGCCCTGCCTTGGGGTTACTCAATCCAACATTACACCCTATTTAATAACAACGAGAAGCCAATAGCCATAAATTCTGAAAGCGAGTTTTTTGAAACGCTTGGCTACTTGCCCATTCCACTTAAAGATCGTTCTGACGGTTATCCACAATATTGGAGAGGTTTTAAATTGGTTTGAAATACGTTATAATTATATAGTCCTCCTGGGTTACCACAGCCCAAAGAAAGAGCCTTTAGCCTCCTCGGTTGAAGGCTCTTTCACTTCTTCTCTACTCTCATGTACCAACTTTACCGTATAGAACGCCGCAAAAACGGCGAGTATATTCTTAGGTGCGCCCTGAGTGCCAAAACTTTGTCCGAAATAGATATGATTGCAACAAAATGGGCAAGAGAAGGCCATTTAGTAACCTGTTTTCCCGCTCCCGATCCAGAGGGCGCATGGAAAACCATAGAGCAATTAATAAAGGAGAATATTTAATGCCACACCCAGTTCCAAAAAACGACAGAATTTTCTTGCACAATCTCTACAACGAAGATGACAAAGTGTATAGAATCGACTGGTCCCCACTTCCAGAAAGCCCATATGGAACCGACGTTGAATATCTACTAGCAGATTCCGTTCGCACCAAAGTAGACAAACTTATGACATCGGCATGGAATTTCAAAAACATTCACCTTGCAATGGACCCCCATGTTAAACACTCAAATTGGGTACTTGAACTCGAACTTGCAATGAAAATTGTCGACAAACTATTTCCACCAGACGAGGAAAGAGAATGGCGAAAATAAAACTAGCTCTCTGGTACCTCGGAATCCCCCTTGACTTGCTCGCCATTATAATAAGGCGAACCATTGTTAACTGGCAACTTTTTCGCACACATCATTGGCTTGAAAATCGAGAAGCTGGACCAATCCTTGAGAATTTTACCTTTGAACTAGATCGGCAAGGCAAACACGAGGCCACAGCAGTTATCAAGAAATACCCAGAAATATACGACCTTGGCCTTGAAATGATGTTATACATGAATGAATACCCAGAAGCCGCCAACTATGTCAGCATGACAAGCATGGCCCCAGATGGAAAATTTTACACCCTGTCTGTTAAACACAACAAAAGTGTTCCAGAACATCAACTTATTGTCGAACTCAAAAAGGAATTAACAACACTCAAGGAGCAAATAGCCAATGGCGAAAATAGCCTTCCAAGAATTTAATTTTCAGGCCAAGACCCTGGAAAAGATCGCCCTAGCCGACAAGATCATCCGCATCTATAAAAACCAGGGATTCACACTTACCCTTCGCCAGCTTTATTACCAAATGGTCGCCAGAGATCTTATTCCCAACAATCAGCGATCATACAAAAATCTCGGAGTCATCATTGGCAATGCTAGACTGGCTGGACTCATTGACTGGAACAGCATCGAAGATAGATTACGGCAATTAGTCACCGTATCACACTGGTCGTCTCCAGCCGGAATCATCAGAAGTGCTGCCAGTGGTTTTCGTATGGACAAGTGGAGAAATCAACCATGTCGAATAGAAATATGGGTAGAAAAAGACGCACTATCAGGCGTCCTAACACCAATAGCAGAAAAACACGATGTTGGCTTCTTCGCCGCTCGTGGCTATCCATCCTTGTCAGAAATGTACTCGGCCGGACAACGCTTTGCCAGATATGCAAGATCAAGACAGGAGGTTCACATCCTACATTTAGGAGATCATGACCCATCCGGAATGGATATGACAAGAGACATTCAAGACAGGGTTTCTATGTTCGCCAGCAAAACACTTAATGTGAATCGCCTGGCATTAAACTGGGATCAGATTGAACTCTATCAACCACCACCCAATCCAGCGAAACAAACCGATTCCCGCTTCGAAGCCTACGTAGAACGATACGGAGATGAATCCTGGGAGCTAGACGCGCTCGATCCAGCCACTCTCGCCTCTATTGTAGAACCTATTATTCTCGAACTCCGGGATGACAAACAATGGGAAATTGACCTCGACATAGAACTTGACCACCGCAACGATCTAGACAATGCAGCAGCCAACTGGCATGACGTAGCAGGCTTCTTGGAGGATTACAAATAATGAAAATAAAAACCTATCCCGAGATGAACGAGATTGTCAAAGAAATGCTCACCGATGATGATGGACCCTTCCATTCATACATAGCGCAACGCATCAAAGAACTCGAAGCAAGAGTTTTGGATCAAGACCAAGAGCTCTATAAATTACGTCTAGAATATTCCGAGTGCACCGTCACTATGGGCAGGGCCATTTTTGCCCTAAGAATGGTGGCCGGAATAGCTTTTGATTTACCCGAAAACCAAAATGGCCCCGAATACGCCTTCGCCTGGCTCAAGAAACACGACTTGATTGCCGACCAAGGAGAATTCGTATTTCATGAGGAGGAAGAATGACTATCAAATTTACGCCCAAACCCTGGAAAATTATTACATTCGAACGCCCAAGAGCTAGACCATATAAAATCAAAGCATCCGAAGGTGTAACTAAACCCTATCGAGACACCCATTCAAGATCCGGTTATAACTTTTCTGTACATATCTGGTCCCTTGGTGGCAAAGTAGCCAAAGTTTTTAATAGACATGGCAGGGTAACACGCGAAAAAATGCTCGCAAACGCTCGTCTAATCTCTGTTGCCCCAAATATGTACGGCCTACTTGACCAAGCACTGCAAGAAGAAATGAGTAGTAACCTTGTTTTTGCCGACACCCTGCGAGATATAGCCAAGATTCTCGCCTATGTAGACGGAACAGGACCAAAACCATGACAAAAACACTCACCCTAATGTCCATCACCTACGATCGTGACGCCAAACGCCTCGGCCAACCACCCTACGACCTAACCGATTACGAAAACAACGGCAGGGTGGGCAACATATATTCGTTTTACGACATGCGTTGGGCAATCGAAACAGCCGAATCACTCTCAATACAAATCGGCAACATCCCCATCAAAATTAGACTTCCAAACGAAAAAGGAGAAATAGACATGTCAAACTGGAAAGTTTACAATCCCGAAATGGTCAAGTATATACACGTATGGGGACCAGAATCAATACCAAACGAACAAAATGATGAAGTTCCAATCTGGTATGTAGGAAGGTTTGATTCTGATAATAATGAAATCCTTCACACTACCTACTACACTGTTGACGAAGCAGTGAGATCCGCAATCAAAATTGCAGACAGACTTGACATAGAACTTGTAAATGAAGCAATGGAAGCATAAAAACAGCGCGACCAGCTACCAACCGATCGCGCTTATCACACTTATCGCCCACAGGAGAGCAATCCAATGAACGGTTCATGTATGGTAGCCTACGACAAATCGAAACGCAAGTGGCTCTGCGTATCCCCTAATGGTGATTTCGCTGTCTTCCCGGCCGGAAAAGAAGGACAGGCGAGTGCTAAAAGACTTGCAATTAGCCACTTCTCCAAAGAAGTAGATAAGTATCTAAGTCACCTCGAAACAACACACTTTAACGAACACTCTCTCCGTCGAGCTATTGCTGGCGCATTTATTCTCGCGTCCAAATATGTAATTGAGCCAAGCCCCGAAATACTCAAAACACACCCTGACACACTGGCTGAAATAATCAAAAAAGACTCCGACACCAAATATTATATAAGCAAAGGCGACAAACATTTTCTGTATCGTTGCAACTGTACCGACTTTTATAAAGGAGATCAAAGTTTCAAGGTAGCACCATACAGGTACGACCTTGATCCAATGGGTGCCCCACACATCCAGGGAGTAGGCGTTGTATGCAAGCACATTTGGGCATACTACTTTGGTTCACTTACTGGAACGATTAGCAAAAGGAGAAAACACCATGACGAATAACGACATCGACCAAACAAAATTCACGGCAACCGACAAAGTAAATAGCGAACAAGTAGTCTATACCCAAGCGGAAATGGAGGCCGTTGAAATTGCAGAAACCTTAACCGTATTCTTACTAGACAACTATTCAGAATATCCAGCTACAACTATCCTAGCCGCGTCACTGATAATCGTAAACAGTTTAATGACAGCAATGGAGAAGAAAAATAATGAAAGCAGCAGTTGAAGAAAAACTAATTGAAACTATCCAAGGCATTGATACCGGAATGGCCTACCTAATTACAGGTATGCAAAAACTAGTCGATCAATCTGATTTAAGCCTAAAATACAACATGATTACAGCCAACAAAGGAACCCCACACAAAATCGGCGGCTATGTTCATGGCCGCACTTCTAATGGCGATCCCTTTGTCCTCCTGTATCCAGCTAAGAAAACCCTTAAACACAAAATCACCCGTGTTTACGAACAATCCTTTGACGACCTTCCCTGGTTTATCGAAACCAAACTGATAGCCAACAATGCACAAGACGGCAATCCTGACAAGGATAAGGCCAAGAAACTAGGCATCTATCACGATTGCGACTGGTTTGAAATCGCAACTATCCCTGGCAAGGACACCCAAATGGGACCAGAACAACGGTACTACATGACAGTTAAAATCTACAACCAAAAAAGCCAAACGCCACCCCCATCAAACGAACCAGCCGGACATCCAACCGAAGAATACGAACCACCAACCATCGAGCACGACCAGGCCACAGCCAAATTAAATTCCATCATTGGTGAAGGCGTCAACGAATTAGCCGAACCCTTCGCCTACCAAGATGGGACCAAACTATCCGATAATCCACAGCTACGCAAAATATTCGTAGCTTATTGGGAACACTTCAAAAACATTGCCGCAAATGGAGCTGCGCTAAAACTTTGGTACGACGACAACAAGGAACTAGTCAATGCCTAAAACAGAGGATTATTTCAACACAGAAATTCAATTCGCCAATGTCGCATTAGCAGAACAATTTTGGGCCAATGACAAATGGTACGTAAAAACACTCCCAAGGGTTCTTGAGGGCGGCATTTTTACCAATGCCGTTAACATCAACACACCCTTTGTTGCCGATTTTGTGGGGACCGACAAGGTTCTGATTCATACAATACCGGAGGACTAATGAACAGCATATCAAACAATGCCACCAGTATACACATCGGTGGCTTCAGAATAAATGTCGCCCAAAGCTTGCGTGACCCCAACACCGAGGATTTGGTCTTGTTTAATATGTACGGCCCACTCCAATCTGTCAGGGCGACATGGGCAAGCCTCAAGGGCAGAAAAACCTATTATTGGGAATTCGGCGGAACAGTTAAACTAAACAAAAGCCCAGGACACATAGTTCTTAAAACCGAGATACCCAACGGTTGGGCTAATTGGACCTTTGTATCTAGACAAGCAATACCCAAATTACTGGACCCAAGTTTGCCCACCTATTGCTGGACACAAAGAACCAACACACACAATCTACCAAAACCTCCTAGCTCTGCATATCCTACCCTCATGGCCTCCCTACCATATCCAATGCCCGAAGAATGGACCGACTATTTATGGGAAAAAGGCAAAGATTATCGAGTCATTCTCGAGCTTCGCAGACCAATAGGAGTAACTGGATATAAAATACTTCCTGATAGAAAAACATGGGCAACTATCATCAAGGAGGGTTTTACCTCAAAACAAATATACATCGACAAGCCACCCCACTCCAAACCAGTTGAATTAAAAACAATCGAAACATCTCCTTACGGAGACATCATTGATATATACAGCCGCAAAGAAGCCCTGCTCGATGAGGTTCAATACGATGCTAACATCGAACCCTTCTCAGATGTCACGCAACAACATTACAAATGGCCCGTGTACATGAGCCGATCCGTCTATTGGACAATGAAAGCCTCGGTTGAGGCCAAGGATAGCTGGACTGACTTTAAAGGTATATGGCACGACATACTAACTGTCTCTAACTCTTACTATCAAGAAATTTCCGACACGGTAAGAAAATTCACCGTTATCATCAGAGATGAAAACGGAACGCAAAGAGGCTTTGAATTTGTGTCGGAAACAGGAGCACTTGATTATGACGATCCCTCACCCTGCGTCTATGTTCGACTATCTTCGGAGGACGATTAATGGCACGATTAAACAGTATCGCCAAAGGTGGCTATTATCCAATACCACCACACGTAACCAATCTCGCACTGTGTCATCTCACAGCCCCGTTCGGTGGTCGTGTTCTCGATCCATGTGCAGGAAAAGGCAAGGCACTTTACGATCTCTCCGTAGGTCTGGGACTAGAACCCTACGGCGCGGAGCTAAATCTAGACAGAGGGCGCGAAGCACACACTTTAATAAATGACATGATCAATCCTGACTCCGCATGGCGAAAAACACTTCGCCATCAAGATAGGGGTATGTCTCGATTTGTAAAGGAGGATTTCCAAAATATACAAACACCAAAAGCAAGTATGCAGCTTTTATACCTCAATCCCCCTTATGACTGGGATCAGAAAGACGGACGCCTAGAATACACATTCCTGAAAAGAGCAACGTATTGGCTACAACCAGGAGCTTTATTAGTCTTTGTTATTCCCCAACACGTAATTGGACATCACAACATATTAGACTATCTTGCATCATGGTATGATGATGTTCACGTTCACAAATTTCCCGACCCCGATTATGACACATTCAAACAGGTCATCCTTTTCGGCGTCAAGAAAAACAAACAAACAGCAGTTAATCGAGAAATCAAAGACCGGCTAAATAAAATAGCCGCAGCCGATCCCAAGCAGCTTACAACCCTAGGAACCGAACGAGCCAAAGCCGTAACCCAATACAAGCTACCAAGACCTAAAATACAACAAATAAAGTTTTCCGGCCTATATATCAACCCACAAGAAGCCGCACTCGAGCTAGACTTGTATGGAAATCACAACTCCCAAGAATATCTAGGATTATTCGATCCTAAAACACTCGTCAACAAAAGACCACTAATGCCATTTAAGATAGGCCATCTCGGAGCACTAGTATCCGCAGGTGGTCTCAACAATGCCAAGTTAGATAACGGCAATGAGTGTATTCTTATATCAGGCCGCGTTCGCAAAGAACTGACCCAAGCCACAAGAAAGGAAGAGCCAGAAACGGGAGTAACCAGAACTGTTGACGTTCAAAGAGAACAACCCAAAATGGAGCTAACAACTCTAAATCGCTATGGCGACACCAAAGAAGTAGCAATAGAAGATCAGCCCACTTTCTTATTCAAATGGCTCGAAGAACTAACAGAAGCCGTACACAACACGTATGAACCAGTCTACAAATTCAAACTAGGAAAATACGCCTCCTTAATCGGCAACAGGGCCACCCTGCTATCAGCACAAAAACATGTAGTTGCCGCTATCGCTACCCGTTTAGAAACCTCCAACAACGCCTTCATTGTAGGTGAAATGGGCACTGGCAAAACCAGAATGGGCGCTGTCCTAATAGCAGCAACCAAACACCGTCGTGCCCTAATCATGGTTCCCTCTCACCTTGTTCCTAAATGGATTCGGGAAACAGAGCTCTCCATGCCAGAAGCCAACGTCATACCAATTGACACAATCAAAGATGTCGATCAATGGATGGAGCTTGACGAAAAGAAACAGATTCAAATAGGCATTATCAAATTTACATCTGCCAGAGCTGCATCCGGATGGAAACCCGCCTTCAACTTCTTTGATTATTTCACCGAAGCAGAGGTAAAAATCATATACGATCGACGCGATCAGCTTCGCGAAACAGGATCCGCCGACCCACTCCCCGATCATATCTTACAAAAGAAACGACTACTTCCCAAGTGGGAAAACCGTTACAAATTACGCGGCATCCAAGATTCACACATGGGACAGCCTATCAGAAACAAAAAAGGCATTATGATAGGCGCAGATGAAATTAGCAAAGGCAGAAAACAATATCACCATGTAGTTCCCTCCATCAAATACGATTTAAGCAAACAAAGAGAACGATATGTAACCTTCTTTAATTTCATTAGATATAAAAATACCGGCCATACTTATGCTGACTTTAACGCCAGGTGTGAAACTGTAAAAGAGTGTTTCGACAACGGCAGAGAATTATGGGGCAAGACCCCAAAATTAGGCAAGGGCCGTTGGCGCATTGCTGACTATATCAAAAAGCAATACAAAAACCGCATTGACCTACTCATTGTTGATGAAGCCCACATGCTAAAAGGCGAATACACTGACCAAGGCTATGCCCTAGCAAGATTATCGACCGCTTCCAAACAAACAGTGTTAATGACAGGAACTATCTACGGCGGCAAGGCATCTACTGTATTCCAGTTGTTATACAGAACCTCAAAAGAAGTTAGAGATGTCTACACTGACACAAATGCCGCCGGCAGAAAACGGATAATGTCCAAAAAGTGGATCGCCGACTACGGGATGCTGGAGTATACACAAACAACTACTGAGAGATCAGGACTCAACTCAGGAAACAAACAAAAGACCGAGCATGTAAAAGAAGCCCCCGGTGCCTCACCCGCTATGTTACCCTGGCTGCTAGAACGAACAGCTTTTGTCGGCCTACAGGATATGGGCTTGCAATTACCAAACTATGAAGAAATACCAATACCCATCAAGGCAACTGACGAGCAACTAGCATCTTTAAAATACCTAGAATCAGTTCTTGGCTCTGAAATGAGGCAAAGATTAGCCAAAGGTGATAAAAGTCTGCTTGGTATATATCTTCAAGCTAACTTATGCTGGCCAGACAGCCCTTGGCGCGATGAAGTAATAATCGATCCCAAAACAAAAGGAGATGATAAACCCAGGGTAATATGTACCATACCCGCCCTACCAGACATGCTCTATCCTAAGGAAGACGAAATTATCGAGAGAATAAAAGATAACGTCTTCTTAGAAGGCCGTAGAGTCCTTCTCCTAACACAGCAAACAAGAATTAGGGACATAACAAAACAATGGGAGAAGAAACTACGCGATGCTGGTCTAAAGCCAATCACAATGAGAGCATCGGCAAGCACACGTGAAGCCTGGATCAACAGACAGGTCAAAAACGGCCACAACGTGCTCATAACACATCCTAAGGCTGTTGAAGTTGGCCTCGATTTGCTTGATTTTCCCACCGTGATATGGATGGGTACAGAGTACAGCGTCTACACTATTCTACAAGCATCTAGACGACCCTACCGGATCGGACAAGACCAGCCAGTTCGTGTTTATTTCTATTACTACAAAGGAACTCTTCAAGAAAAAGCCATTGACCTTATTGCACGTAAATGCGCCTCTTCAATTAGAGTTAATGGCGATGTCATTTCTGATTCAGACCTAGCCGTATCAGAAGCCAACACCATCGAAGATGCACTTGGTCGAATGATCCTTAACAATGAGGAATCCCAAACAAAAAATGTACATGCAATGTTCAAAGAAGCAAAGGCGTCAATGCAAGAAACTTCTTCTTATATTGGTGATTACGAAATCCAAACACCAGAAGACGATCCAGAAGACATAGTAGTAGTTCACGCACTACCACCAGATAGACCTACATCAGTCATCACAGCCACATCTATAGAAAACAAACCAGATACGAGCGGCATAACAGTAACTATCAAACAAAAGGAGGAACAAGTAATAGCCGTTTCAATAGATGAGCCAACATCATCTGCGATAAAATCACCTCAGATGAGACTCGTATTCGGAATGTCACTAGCTCCAACCAAAACCAAAAAACGCAAAAAGGCAAACAAGAAACCACAAAAAGCAACTCAGATTAGCTTGTTTCAAAATATGTAAAGGAGAAAACATGAGCGATCTAATAGAAACAGTCCAAACCAAAGAGTTCACCAGTGTTGGCGTCCGTCTAGTAATTTACAAGCTCAAACTTCTCGGAGGACGAATAGATCTATACGAGCTAGACGATCCGTCGTCATCCATATTTGAAGGTTACTACAAACACCAGCTAGGTGCCGTTGCCAAATTCAATTCCATAACCAACAACAAGGAAGCCATAGATTGGGCTTATCAAAATAGCTAAAGGAGAAAAGTAATGTCCATACACGTTTTACATAAAGTGCTATTCGAGCTAGGTCAAATAGTAGCAACCGACAGCATCGCAACTCTCATGACAAACTACGAAATTGACGTTTACGAACTTCTACAACGTCATGCCAAGGGAGACTGGGGAGATCTAGACGACACGGACAAAAAATCCAACGACCGCGCACTAAGATCCGACCGCATGATTCTATCTTCATACACATTAGACAGCGGTAAAATTATTTGGATCAAAACAGAACATGACAGGTCTGTCACAACCCTCATGCTTCCGGAGGAATGGTAAAATGACATCTCTAATCGACATACTCTCAGAACCAAAAGGAACCAAAATCGCCTTGCCAGGAACCCTTCAAATATCCTGGGACGATCATGATTCTGTAGAAGTTTTACAACTCCTGGCTAGTAAGAATCTCACCGTAGAACAAGCTATCAAAGTAATAAATAGCACCCTGTTTTGGCTTATCTACGCCCTATCTACACAAGCCAACGACATAGAGGAAGACATATCATGACTCATTACAAAGAACTAAACCCAACAGAACAATGCCCTCACTGCTACTCCCGCGATGTCAAGGGCCACCTTGAAGATAGTGGATACGAACTAATTAGAGAAATGTCATGCCTTAATTGCTACGCAGACTGGGAAGTTTTTTACACCATCTGCAACTTCGATACTGTCACAATTCCCGTAAGTCCAATTCCCGATCCGAATAGGCATGTTGTACATTTACGAACAACTTAATACTTATACACCTCTCGGAGAAATTAAACATGCCGCCAGATATACCAGTTGATTATCTAATCCCATGTTCAGCTACATCATTACTTATAATAGCCATCTTCGTAATTCTAATTTGGCTTTTCGCAGATTGGCTAGACAATTAAACAAAGGAGATCACATGTCATTCAAGCTAGAAATTACCATAAATGGCTCCCATCCCACGGAAACTATTGCCACATTAGGCGATCTCGTCTATTTTATAGATGATATGGCATCAATGTTTTCATCTACCCAGTTTGTTGGCGAAGATGACATACCCTTGATTATCACCTATCAAGGCGAACACTGTCTCGATCCAATTACATCTTTACCATTGCCCAGTCAATTAGTCCTGTCCGAATCCTTTGCTAATGTAGACCTCATTTGTCCTAAACTGCCCGAATTCAAAGTAGGCGACAAGGTCCGCCATGTATACACAGGAAAAAAGTTTATCATCAAAGCATCTGCCTACTACCACATTAACAGAACCTTCAGCTACCTTGTTTACAATCCCAACAATGATATCTTTCAACTCTATGCCCCCGAACAGTTGATGACCGAAGAATTATTCAGCCAAATACCTACCATGCTCTTAAATGCCACCGACAAAGTTTGGGTATGGAATCAAATTCAAGGTATTTTTCAATGCGAATCAAATCCTACTCGCAAAATGAGACCATACGATGCTATATCTAATTGGCAAATGTATTTCGAGAAACAAGAAGTACCATTCTAGCATAAGGAGAATTTCATGTATCACAAATCTAGTTCTGGCCTTGTCCACAAAACATACTTTTCTCAACCCCTTTCCAAAAAACACGACCGCCTAATATTTCTTACAATCTGCCGCAACATGCCAACTGATTCCGATCTCTGGACACCACTCGACTATCACGAGCTTTCTGAAACACATACCCCTTGCAAATTATGCCTTCTCAGACTAGAAAACCACATTGCATTCTCCATAAGAGAATATTGTCGCCTAGTTGGATACAACATCAATTCCGCCTTCGCTATTTCAGAAAATATCTTACCAAATATAATCACTCAAATACAAGGAGAAAAATAATGTGGGAAATCACCCTGGCTTTTATTATTGGCTTCATTTTTGGCATAGTTATCATGGCACTCTCAAATATATCCGCCGAATCCTCTAACAGAATAATAACTTACCGTCTTTACATTTCATTACACAATCTTCACACGGCTTGCTATCAAGCAGCCATGGAGGGCGAACTTTCTAAATATATCGACGGTGAATATTTAGAAGCCGCCCATCTTACACTCGAAGAGTTTGACAAGGAGCATTAACATGAAGCCAATAATTAATAATAAACTACAAGGTAAAATCCACAAGAGATTTACTGGAGGTTACACCACGGACAAAGTACTTTGGGCTTTCCTTCTCAACATTGGCCTTCATGGCCATGTTGTAAATATAGCCCAGGCAGCTTTCTTCGACATTCTCAATGACCCAACAACATCTTTCATCAACGAAATATCAGCCCTGCATTTAATTAAGACCACTGCAATTAGCCTAAACATAAAAATCCTAAATCTAGACAAGTTTGAACCGCGCTGCTACTCTTGCACATCTCACGTTCTCGCAGAAGAAACCGAAGGCGAGTTTGTTTGCCTGACTTGTGGCGAATCCGGGCCACGCAAATGGTTTTTTACAGGAGGCATTCAAAATGACTAAGTGTCCACTAAATCTTAATCAATTAATATTTCAGCTCCACCGTACAACCGGCACAAAAATGAGCACCCCTTCTATCATAGGCTGGACCGTCGCCAACATAACCGACGACTATCTTGGTAACTGGTCTACTATTATCACTCACCAATTTGATGGCGAAACCAATCCGCAAACTCGCACAGTTATACCAAATCTATGGAACGAAGTCTATCATTTAAATGCCGCTTCCGCAGTTAAAAAAGAACTAGAAATAAACAGAAAACTTGTCGGCGATCTTTACAAATACATAGATTCACTAAAAGGCTATCTCTATTCCGTCGAAGGACTAGGAATCATCATCAACAACAACAACAAACAAGGTAATCCACTAGACATAAACATATTCTAAAAGGAGAATTTCAATGAACAATAATGAAGCATTTAAAAAAGGCACAAAAGCATTTCACGAAGGTAAACCAAGAAGCGCATACTCAGATCCAGCCTTCAACAAATTCACCAATCCAGGCACATTCGGATCTCTAAATCAATCACACTTCGTAAATTGGTATAAAGGTTGGGATACAGCCAATCTCGAATCTGACAAAGCAAACATAGCCAAACGTATATTCGATCCAGAACAAGAATACGAAGAATCCCACGAGCGTTGGCTAGAAAATCTAAAATTAGACCAAGCCCATCTAAACGATCTGGATGCCGCTAACTCAGTATGCTACACAGGTGTAGAATTCAACAAGGACGGAAGCGTCACACTGTCAGCCGACTGGATAATGCGTAATCTTTAATACAGGAGATCTAACAATGAAACACATGTATTGCATGGATGATACAGACTTCATAGCAGCAAACACAATAACCCAAGCACTTAATTACTGGTCAGAAACCACATGCGAAGATCCTGAATATTACAAAGAAAGTCTGCGTCAACTCCCAGATAATAATTCTCTCACGATTCGCTACGAACTTGACGATCTCGAATATACATTTTATCAAATTCCAACTGAATCCCTATATGAATTTGTTTCAGCATTAGGTGCTCATCAAGTCCTAGTAACTGCACTTAATTCACGTTGGGCAAAATTAGCACCAAAACCCACCATAATTTGCTCAACTGAATGGTAATCAGATTTTTAAGTGCCAAAACCAATTTTCAAAGTCCGAGGCCATCCCTCCTATTTCATATTAGACTTTCAACAAATGCTGAAAACTCCCCACAAATGAAAATCCTATATTTTTCTACAAAAATATCTAAATCACACGTAAATATTTCACCCAACTTTTCAACAATCCAACAACAAGGAGTACAAAAATGAGTCCGGTAATAAATTTTCCAATAAGAGCATACACTTGCGACCAAGAATTCCTGCATCATTTCAAAAATGAAATTTCACACCTTCAAAAACTAATCTACCCACAACACAGAATCAAAGAATTACCCATTTCTCCAGGTGGAGAGTTAACCATTTTAAATCTAGTCCTTTCATCCCTATCCTACATTCTTGACTTACTCCCCAAAGAACCCTGCGACTCTCTTTCCATAGAAAACGACCAATTCAGATTAATTTTTCATCGTAAGCAACCCTAATCCTAGCTTAACAAACAAACAAGTTTGTTCTTTTGGTTGACCAACCCCCACCCCCCCCCCTAACCTTATATTATATTTATTATTAGTATTGAGAAAGAGTATAGGTAGTTCTATTTATAGAAACTAGTGCTTTTCGGAGAAAAGAAGGAAATTGTCTCGCTAGTGCTCAACAATCTGTGGTCGTTCCTACCACACCTCCCGTGGTCGTTCCTACCACACCTCCCCAAAGCCACAGCCCCGACCGTGCGAAGGACCGCTCTGACGCCGCTGCCAATCCCCACCTGCCGGTTGGTCCTCGCTATGCTCGGCTGGCTTTTTGAGCGTTCCCCTCAATCTCCCCACAAGAACTAGACAGCAACATACACCAACAAACAAAAAATAATTGTAAAATACTAAAACTAGATATTACAATAAAGAAAATGTTATTTCTATCTTGTGAGAAACATTTTACTCGATCACTTCATTTAAGAAGGGATCTTAGTTGGCTTTATGCCAAAAGGGCACGTGAAACAATGTCTTCTTTTATGACAATCGTAATGGTTGGCCTTCTCGGATCTGATCCAGAAAAACGCCAAGATAGTACAGGCAATTCCGTTTGCAACTTCTCTGTAGCACACAACGAAAAGTTTACCAATCGCGCCGGAGAGCAAATTAGCAAAACTCTTTGGATGCGTGTATCCTGTTGGGGAAAGATGGCTGACAATGCCTTCAAGTACCTCAAAAAAGGTGGTCGTGTTATTGTAGAGGGAGACCTACTTGCTGACGAAAATGGCAATCCTCGTCTCTGGACAGGCAATGATGGCTCTATCCGAAGCAACTTCGAAATGAGAGCTCGCGTTGTAAGATTCGCCGGACAAGGAGGCAATGGCGAACAGTCCTCGACCGCCGATTCTGAAGAGGAGGACGAAATCCCCTGGTAGACTAACCCCCCTCATTCCAGGACACATTCGGGAGCAATCTCAAATGTGTCCATTCTCAATCATAGGAGAAATTTCAATGATAACGAAAAATCCTTATCTCGACCTCATGAAAATCATCAAGGAAGACGGTGTCAAAGATTTACCAATGACCGTCAAAGGCAAATTTGCCCAGGCTATCAAAGAAGAGCGCGTAAATGGGAAAACCACCCCCATTGCCGAAGACTTGCTTTCTCAAGCCCTTGTAGCTGCCGCCGTTTCGAGATAAAATTGGCGGTATCAAACGCGGAGAGACATCTCATCAAACAGGTAAGGGAGATTAACAATGTATTGATGTATTCACACCTTATGCCGATAAAAAGGCACTTTCCTAAATCTTTGTAACTTGAGAAAAAGCCCTGGTCGACATACGGCGCGTCCAGGGTTTTTTTCTTGCTTAACACTTCCCCGCAAACTTGAAATTAAGTTTCAGCCAGTCGTTCACCCTAAAGACGACTTCCACTGATAACAAAACGCATTACCTTCGGCATTTACACACGTAACCGCACACAACAGTAATTAATAAAGTCGCTTTTGAACCTAAGTTCACCTACTGGCTGAAACGGAAGCTGACGCAAATGCGCGCCGCCGGGGGGGTGGGGGGGGGGGGGGGGGGGGTTGGTGTTGTTGGGGGTTGGGGGTGTGTGTTGGGGGGGGGGGGGG
>JAUWLY010000338.1 GCA_030613445.1 Candidatus Stahliibacteriota bacterium
TCGAGGTTTCGAAACCTCCCCTGCAGTAATAATCCCAATGTAAGGTGGGAGCGACTTTCCAGTCGCGATAACGGTTGTATTGTCTCCTTTTCTCCCCGTCTCCGTTTCCCCGATACTCTACAAACGGGGTTGACATTTCTCGGAAAATATCTATAATAATAGTCTATGAAAACGAAACTCTTGAAAAAAGAAGAGGTCACGCGAACTTGGTACCTGGTTGACGCTACTGATAAGGTATTGGGGAGACTTGCTTCAAGGATAGCTCGAATCCTGATCGGTAAGAACAAAGTGCAGTACACACCCCATGTGGACGGTGGTGATTTCGTTGTCATTATCAATGCCGACAAATTCCATGTTACCGGCAAGAAGATGAAGGATAAAATATACTATTCTCACTCATTTTTCCCTGGTGGGCTCAAGCAGATCAACCTCGAAGATATGATCAAGAAGCACCCAGGGAGAGCGATATACCACGCCGTAAGCGGTATGCTGCCCAAGAATCGATTAAGGGCTAAACGGTTGAAAAGGTTGAAGGTATATGCTTCTACTGATCACCCCCATAAAGTGCAAGCACCAACGAAGATTGAGTTATGACCAAGGCTAATTACAAAGAGGAATCACTGAATGACTGAAATCATAACTGGTTCACGAAAAAGAGCAAGAGCAAAAGTGATATTGAAATCTGGTAGTGGTATTATTAAGATAAATAGTCGCGACCCCCTGAAATATTTCGGTCGACAGGATCTCGTTGATATTGTTCATCAACCGCTTAACACAGCCGGGGTTACAGGCAGTGTCGATATTAAGGGTAAGGTATTGGGCGGCGGCATATCAGGACAGGCAGGTGCGGTTTGCCACGGCATTGCCAAATCACTAGTCAAATTCAACCCAGAACTGAGATCACCTTTAAAAAGCGCTGGTCTGTTGAAACGAGATCCACGTGAAAAAGAGCGGATGAAATACGGTTTAGCAAAAAGAAGAAAGCGCTTCCAATTCTCCAAGCGATAGGGGGGTTTTTTTGGAACTGATGAAAATGGAAGATTTGATAACTGCAGGCGTACATTTCGGACATCGAACAAAACGCTGGAATCCAAAGATGCGCGAGTACATCTTTGGTAAACGAAACGGTATACATATTATCGATTTACGTAAAACACAGGAGACATTAAAACGGGCGTACGAAGCCATCGTTCACGTTGCTGAACAGGGCAAAGGCATACTGTTTGTCGGAACCAAGAAGCAAGCAAAGGATATCGTAAAGGAAGAGGCTATACGCGGTGGAATATTTCATATTACTGAAAGATGGTTGGGTGGTTTGCTGACAAATTTCGATGTAATAAACCAACGAACCCATCGTCTCCGCGAGTTTGAGCAAATGAAAGAAGATGGTCGATGGACTATGCTAGCGAAAAAAGAGATGTCCAAAAAAGAAAGGGTATACATAAAACTACGCAAATACCTGCATGGAATACAAGAAATGGATCGTCTGCCTGGTTTAATATTCATAATAGATATCAAGAAAGATGTAACTGCAATGAGGGAGGCTAAGCGAAAAAATATTCCGATCGTTGCTCTCGTCGATACCAATGTTGATCCTACTGATATTACGTATCCAATTCCAGCAAATGATGATTCGATTAGGTCAATAGCTATCATCACAAAAGTAGTTACGGATGCTGTAATTGAAGGAAGAAAAGGGTTTGAGACCGAAGAGGAAGAGAGAGAGGAGTATGGATCAAGAAAAGGTTAGAGATCTGAGAACGAGAACCGGTGCCGGTATAGTCGATTGCACGAATGCCCTTGCTGAATCTAGTGATGATGTAGACAAAGCAGTAGATATTCTTAGAAAAAAAGGCCTAGCCTCAGCCGCCAAAAAGGTCGGTCGCATTACCCAAGAGGGGGTGGTTGACGCATACATTCATCCAGGCGACAGACTTGGGGTTCTCCTTGAAGTCAACTGCGAAACTGACTTTGTAGCCAGAACTCAAGAATTCAAAAGATTCGTGCGCGACATTGCCCTCCAGATTGCTGCCAGCGAGCCAATCGCGGTCGACCGCAAAGAATTACCCTCTGAAGTCATAGAACGAGAGAAAGAAATTTATGCAAGCATGGTTAAGAATTCAAAAAAACCATCTGAGACTATTGAAAAAATAGTCCAGGGCAAACTGGAGAAATTCTATTCGGATGTTTGTCTGTTGGAACAACCCTTCGTGAAAATTCCCGGAAAAACAGTAAGCGAGTATATCAAAGAACAAATAGCGAAGTTCGGTGAAAACATTGTCGTGCGTCGTTTTGTACGTTTTCGCCTGGGTGAATGAAGAAACCACAGATTACACAGAAAAAAAATACAGCCAGTAGAGATTCACGAAAAACACTGAAATACAAAAGGCTAATCCTGAAAATATCCGGCGAAATACTGGGTGCTGATAAGAATCTGTTCCGACAGCAAGCATTTGATCATATAACCAAACAAATAATTGATGTAAGTCGCCTGGGAGCAAAGATTGGCGTTGTCATTGGTGGCGGCAATATCATTAGAGGCCGCGAAGCGGGCTGGTTAAATAAAATTGATGCCGACATATGCGGCATGCTGGCGACAATTATCAACGGCATTGTCATATACTCGCAGTTGCGAAAACTTGGTGTCTCGGCCAAGTTGAGCAGTGGCTTAGAAGTCCGTGGCGTTGTTAATCGCTGCAATAAATTCGAAGACCTGGATTTCTACGATTCAGGTGGTGTTCTTGTTTTTGTCGGCGGGACAGGAAACCCCTTATTCACCACGGACACTGCAGCTGCTCTGCGTGCCGCTGAATTCAAAGCAGATATCCTGGTCAAAGCCACCAAGGTAAAAGGTGTATATTCTGCCGATCCCGAAAAGAACAGTAAAGCAGAATTCTACAAGAGATTAACATTTCAGAAGGCGATTGCAAAAAAGCTAGGTATAATGGATTTGGCCGCCTTTAATATATGTCGGGAGACCAACATTCCGATCAGTGTCTACAACCTGATGAAGTATCCATTATCTAGGGTGATTAAAGGTGAG
>JAUWLY010000328.1 GCA_030613445.1 Candidatus Stahliibacteriota bacterium
CATGTCAAAGGTCAAGCGGTCCTTTATGATATCCTTGCCAGAAGAATCAATTTTCACGTCAGCTTCAGCAGTCTGCGCAACTCTTTTTATGCAGACAATAATATCCAAAATAACCTCCTTGCTAATAAAAAAGTCAAGTTCCAAGAGCCAAGTTCCAAGAGCCAAATAAGGATTTTGACTGAGAATTTTGGTCTATGAAATTTCCTTGGGATTTGGAATTCGGAATTTGGAACTTACCTTGTAAGTTCTCTTGCTATAACAATCTTCTGGATTTCCGATGTCCCCTCATAGAGCTCAAGAATCTTAGCATCACGGTAGATCCTTTCAATAGGATAATCCTTTGTATAACCATAACCGCCGTGAATTTGAACTGCCTTGCGAGCAACATCTACAGCCATTGAAGCACCATAGTACTTTGCCATTGCCGATTCTAGCGAGAACCTCGTCATCCCTTTGTTCTTGCAGTGTCCGGCAAAGTAAACGAGCATCCTTGCAGCTTGAATCTCAGTTGCCATTTCAGCAAGCATTGACTGCACCATTTGAAAATTACATATCGGCTGCCCGAATGCCTTGCGCTCTTTTGAATATCGAACCGCCTCATCGAGTGCGCTCTGGGCAATACCGACTGCCTGCGCACCAATATCAATCCTCGAGACATCGAGCGTGTTCATACAAATCTTGAAACCTTCACCTTCTTCACCTAATAGGCTTTCTTTAGGTATTCTTACATCCTCGAAAATCAATTCACAGTTGGCTGTTGCTCTAATACCCATCAAATCCTCATGCTTACCAAGACTAAACCCCGGTATATCTCTTTCTACGATAAAGGTGCTTATACCCTTGTGTTTCAATTCCTTGTTAGTATACGCAAAAACCACATAGACCCCTGCTTCACCAGCATTTGTGATAAACCTTTTTGTGCCATTAAGGATATAGGTATCGCCGTCCAACCGTGCCGTAGATTCCATAGCCGCCACATCAGACCCAGCATTCGGCTCGGTTAAACCAAATGCTCCGAGTTTCTCAGCATTGCAGAGCAATGGTAGATATTTCTTCTTCTGCTCTTCGCTGCCAAACTGCATAATAGGATAGCCAACGAGCGAATTGTTAACTGCGACAATAACACCAGTCGATGCACAAGCCCTGGAAATCTCTTCGATCGCAATAGCAAGTGAGATGTAATCAAAACCAGCACCACCGTATTCCTCGGGAATAATAATACCAAGCAGACCCAGCTTGGCCATCTTCTTGATATTATCCCAAGGAAACTCAGCAGATTTGTCGATATCTGGAGCTACTGGTGCAAGAACACTATCGGCAAACTTCTTGACCTGATCCTGTAACATCTTTTGGTCATTGGTCAAATCGAAATTCATTAGACCTCCTTCCTTAAAATAAAATCCTAAATTCTAATATCGAAATTCTAAACAATATTAAATTTCAAAATACAAATTTTTTAAACACTATTTCGAATTTCGGTCATTTGGATTCGGCCTGCCCCGTTAGATAAACCAACTCTCAGAGATAGTACACATCACATTATCCTTATGATATTATAAATGTCTAAGGAAATAAATTGAGCTCATATCTAACGGGGTGAATATTTAGTATTTAGTGCTTAGAATTTATGTCTATTTCCCAAGTATTTCTCTTGCGATGACGATCTTTTGAATCTCCGATGTACCCTCACCGATTTCCATAAGTTTCTCGTCGCGCAAAAAGCGCTCCACTGGGTATTCATTGGTCAATCCTAGCATACCATGAATGGTTATCGCCATATCGGTTACCTTTGTTCCGATAGTTGAAGCATAGTATTTTGCCATGGCAGACTCCCGCGTGAACGGTAAATCGTTATCTTTAAGCATGGCTGCCTGATATATGAGCAGCCGTGCAGCCTCCACTTCAGTTGCCATTTCAGCGATCATCGACTGAATAGATTGCATTTTTCTCAAAGGATAACCTGATTTCTTGTTTTGATTGACGAACTTCGCAGAAGCATCTAATGCACCTTGGGCAATACCCAAAGCAAGAGCGCCGATTGAAATCCTTCCACCATCAAGCGTCGCCATGAATACTTTGAAGCCTTCACCTTCTTTACCCAGAAGATTCTTTTTGGCTAATGCACAATCTTCAAAAATCAGCTCAGATGTTATTGAGCCACGCAAACCTAACTTATCTTCTTTCTTACCGGCCGAGAAACCAGGTGTTCCTTTTTCAACGATAAAAGCCGATATCCCCTTATATCCTAATGAAGGGTCTTTGGTCGCAGTAAAGACAATTATGTCGGCGATCTCTCCTGATGTTATAAAACACTTGGTGCCGTTCACAATATAGTTGTCACCGACAAGTTTTGCCGTAGTCTGAGTGCCGGCGGCATCACTCCCAGCATTAGGTTCAGTCAGACCGAATGAACCAATCTTCTCGCCGCGCGCCATAGGGATAAGATACTTCTGCTTTTGCTCTTCACTACCTGAATCGTATACCGGGTAAACACCTAACGATGAATGCGCTGCCAGAAAAATCCCGGTTGAACCACATACCCGTCCAATTTCTTCAACGGCGATAGCATACGAGAGTACATCGAGACCTGCCCCACCATATTCTTTGGGTACATACAGGGCGAGGAGTTTCAACTCAGCCATCCGCTTAACAAGATCCCAAGGGAACTCATCATTCATATCGAGTTCTTTGGCACGTGGTGCGACCTCGTTGTCGGCAAACTCCCTGACCATCTTTCTGAATTCTTTATGCTTTTCATCGAGTATCATAGGAGCTCCTTAGCAAGTACTGATTTCAAGTCGATCGGTGTTGCGCTCAATAACTCTATAGTCTTGGCATCTCTCATATGGCGCTCCACAGGATACTCTTTTGTATATCCATAACCGCCATGCACCTGGATTGCATTCAGACCGCAACTTACGGCTGCTTGACTAACAAACAAACGTGCAATATGGGCACTCAATGCAAAAACCTGATCTGTGTCGGCTCTTGCCGCTGCATCGTAGACCAGAAATCTCGATGCAGTTATTTTGGTCTTCATATCAACAAGCATTTCCTGCACCATTGGGAATTCACATATCGCGCGTCCGAACTGCCGGCGCTCCTTTGAATACGTAATCGCCGCATCATACGAAGCTTCGGCTATACCTAAAGATATAGCGGAGAATACGATATCAGAGTAGTTCTGAATATCTTGAAGCACCTGTCTTGATTCTTGCGGCGCAGCTA
>JAUWLY010000220.1 GCA_030613445.1 Candidatus Stahliibacteriota bacterium
AGCATAGACACGGGATTCTCTAGGTAATTCTTCAGGCTTTGCAGATATTCTGCTCCGATTTTACCATCTAATACTCTATGATCAATAGTTAGCGTGATTATTAATGTCGGCCTAGCAATAATTTGGCCATTTCTGACCACAGCTCTTGCAGTTATTCTGCCCACCGCTAGGATTGCAGCCTCGGGTGGTTGCAAGATAGCGCTGAACCAGTCTATGCCAAACATGCCAAGATTGCTTATTGTGAAAGTACTATTACGCATTTCTTGTGAGGTTAATCTGCGTTCTCTTGCCTTTTTCACCAAATCATCTCGTGTTTTTACAATCTCCATAATTGATTTTTTACTGGCATTGAAAATAACCGGTACAAGTAATCCGCCTTCTACAGCGGTAACAAGCCCGATATTCACCTGATTGAAATAGTTTACTTTGCCATTGTCATAATTGCAGTTAATCAAAGGATTGTCTTCAATGGCTTTGGCGCTCGCCATTATTATAATATCAGTTATAGTAACATTAATTCCTATCTTATCATTTATCGATTGTAACAGATCTTCACGCACCTCTTGTAGTTTCTGCGCATCGATTTCCACCGTAAGATAAAAATGTGGTGTTTCGAAACTTTCAACCATACGCCTTGCGATTGTATTCCGCATTAAAGATAAAGGTTCAGTTCGTACCTGAAGTTCATCCTTTTCTCCGATTGATTGTGTAATCGCAGGTATTCCTTGCTTAGATGCATTTATTACATCTTCTTTAGTTATTCGACCACCCGGTCCACTACCGGATATTAGTGACAAATCGACATCGTATTCTTTTGCGAGCTTTCTTACAAAGGGGACTGCTATTATATTTGCTCCAGATAATGTGGTCTCCAGATTGCTAAAATCTTTGCCTTCCATTGAAGATGGGATTGCAGTAGTAGCTTCTACAGTAGACTTCTGTGTCACATATTTTTCAGGTAATTCCTCACCTTCTTGCGTGATCACAGCAATTACTGTTAAAGTCTCTATCTCAACATTTTCAGGAATTAATATTTTTCTTAATATTCCCGATGCTGGCGATTCAAGTTCTGTTACGACCTTGTCAGTTTCAATTTTTGCTATAATTTCCCTTCTTTCAACTTTATCCCCTTCAGATTTGAGCCATTCAACGATACGACCTTTGCCCTTGCTTAAACCCAATAGAGGAAATACGATTTCTAATGGCATATTAATCTCCCTTTTACATTTAGCGTCTTGCTTCAAGCTATTAATGTATTGACTGCATCTCTGATATTATCTTCGTTTGGGACATAAAAACTCTCTAGGGGTGGACTTGAGGGTACTGGTGTCATGGGTGCTGCAACTCTAATAATTGGTGTCTGCAAATAATAGATAGCTTCTTCGGCTATAACTGCAGATATTTCACTACCCACACCATTTGTCTTCCGTCCCTCCTCCACAATCATAAGCCTACCAGTTTTTTTGATGGAGTTAATTATAGCTAATTTGTCCATAGGAAAAAGGGTTCGCGGGTCAATTACCTCAATACTAATACCTTTGCCTGCGAATTCCTCAGCTATGGATAAAGATCTGGCAACCATACGATGTATAGCGACAATCGTGATGTCATCACCTTCTCTTCTGATCTCTGCTTTGCCAAATGGAATGGTGTAGTATTCTTCGGGGACTAATCCAGTTGTATTATATAGGCTTCTATCTTCAATAAAAAGTATCGGATTCTCATCCTCTATTGCAGTATTCAGAAGACCTTTTGCGTCATAAGGTGTTGATGGTACCACGATTTTCAACCCGGGCCAGTGCATAGCCCACGCTGCAAGACTTTGACCATGGTGACATCCTGAGCCTCCGCCAGCAGAACACGTTGTTCTGAAAATTACAGGTATATTTATCTGTCCTCCAGATATATAACGCAACATACCAGCGTGATTGAATATTCCATCCGAGGCTATAGTCATAAAATCCATAAACATGATTTCAACTATAGGTTTCAAACCGGTCATTGCTGCACCAGCTGCTATCCCGCCGAATGACGTCTCTGATATAGGGATATCCATGACTCTATCTTCACCAAATTCGTCAATTAACCCAGCAGTAACACCAAATACGCCTTGATATTTGCCTATATCTTCGCCCATTAGAAATATTCGATCATCTTTTGCCAACGCTTGCTTTAGAGCCTCGTTGATCGCCTCATTGTATTTTAATTCTCTCATCGTTCCCTCCTTTTAACCTAAGTTGCAAATACATCATCCAACGCTTCTCTTGGCTCGGGGAAAGGACTTGTTTTAGCATATTCCACAGCTTCCTCAATTTTAACCTCTATCTCACTTTCTATTGCGTCTAGAACAGCCTCATTTACAGTCCTCTCATCCAACAACTTTTTCTTAAATAAATCAATAGGATCTCTCTTAGCCCATTCATCCATTTCCTCTTGTGTTCTATATTTTATGCCTCGATACGCGTCCCCCTGGAAATGCCCCATTAATCGGTAGGTTCTGCATTCTATGAGTGTAGGCCCAGACCCTTCGCGTGCCCTCTTTACTGCTTGCTTAGCCGCTTTATAAACCGCCGCCACATCATTTCCATCAACAGCAATGCCAGGCATACCATAGCTAGCTGCTCTATCCACAATGTTCACCAGCATACTTTTTTTCTGTGGCATAGAAATCGCATACTGATTGTTTTCACAAACAAATAAAACCGGTAATTTGTGAATAGAAGCAAAGTTTAACCCTTCATGGAAAAATGCTATATTGCATGCTCCATCACCAAAAAAACAAGCTACAACCTGGTTCGACCCTCTCTTTTTTATTGATAGCCCCACCCCAACAGAAATGGGTATTCCCGCACCAACAATAGCAGCCACTGGCAAGATTCCCGTTCTAATGTCTACCATATGTAACGGACCACCCTTGCCCTTGCATATTCCCGTCCTTTTACCAAAGAGCTCAGCCATCATCGCTTTCAAATCTATACCTTTTGCAATAATGTGACCACGTACACGATGAGTGGGCGAGATATAGTCATTTTTTTGCAGAGCATTACAAATCCCTACTGCGCAAGCCTCTTGTCCATTGCATTGAGCGGATAATCCAACACCTTCACCTCTGCTGTAAAGATCAAAATATCTCTCTTCAATACGCCTGATCAAAATCATTTGTCTTAACATTTTGATAGCAAGTTCCTTCGATAGTTTCATTAATTACCTCCTAATTATGTTGAGGCCGTTTAATCTTTACATTTTTACAAGCTTCTCATAAGTTCCTGTTAAGATTTACTACCACCTCTTAACAGCCTCAGTTTATAAGTCTGACCATGCTGTTTATTCTATAAAGCCTCAGCTTTGTTCCAATAAATTCCCTCACGACCTTACGGTCGGGTTATTAAGTTAGAAAACATAAATCCTGCCCGGCCATTTTTACTTCTTATTACGCAATCTTGCTTACATGGCGAGAAAATACAATGGTAATCACCCCCCTGAACGTAAGAGCCTGTATCATCAAGATTTACAGAAGATATAAAATTAGTATCTTTGTCCAGATAACAGTAGTTGGTTTGCTTAATAATAATGCATTATATTTTGACTACTTTATCTCTTGTATCAGGATAAATAATAAACTGCCTTTTCAGATAATCATGATATACACAATTATTAGCAAAATTTGCCCAATATGAGGCGAGGCAATTGGATCTGTTGATTATTTTGCAAACAGATGTGCATCCGTCTCTATTTGTTATCTATTTCCTATTGTATCCTATTCGCTTCGGCTTAGTACCTTCTTCCAAAAATCCTAGACAGGTCATTACGGCCAGGAAGTTCAGTCAGTAGACATAAAAATCATAGATTCATTAGATACCCACGGGCTCTGCCCGTGGGTATCTACAACAGCCTACCACAAATTATTCATCCAATATGCCAAACTCGCTGGGCCAGACATGTCCCGCTTCTTCAGATAACTCAATTTTACGATAAATATGGCCCATATAACTCGCTGGGCCAGACATGTCCCTTTTCTTCAGATAACTCAATTTTACGAGCAATTATGTCCCATATTTCAGGGTATTCAGTTTCCAAACTTTCCCCCATTGCGGTTACTGTATCAGGACAATTCTCAGCCCATTGAGCTATGTCAGCCTCAGATAGGTAGCCGTAATATGTAACACCTTGATCGATCAGTCCTTGTATGTCGTCTTCAAGAGCAGCATCACTTGCTTCAGCATGTCGAGTCATTACATCTTCAGCAACCTCAAGGAAGACATTCTGAGTTGCTTCATTCAGTTGATTCCAGGCATCCATGCTTATGCACTGGAACAGTGGAACAGGAGCGCCGATACCAAGCATGATCAAATGATCTGCTACTTCATATTCATTACCGTCTAATAATCCTGATGGTGGGAGTAAGCTTCCATCAACAACACCTGTTCTTAGCTGTTCGTATCTTTCAGGCTGTGTCAGCCCTGTTACAGGTACTATACCCGCAGCAGGAGTCCATTGGGCAAAATAACCACCCAACTGAACGATACGTTTCCCTTCGAAGTCGTCCAATGTCTCTAGGGGCATACGACTCAAAATTGCATAATCAGTACCACCCCCGATGTACAATAGCTTTATGCCCAAGTCCTCCCACTCCTTTTGAAAAGCGGGAAATTCTTGTCGCAACTGCCACTCTACTTCAACTTCTAACGCTAAACTAGCAGGCTTAAATGGAAAGGCAAAGTTAGCAAAGTTTAAAGGAAACAAGCTAGGTGTATATGCGGGAACAAGCATACCAAAATCAATTAGCCCGGTCTGCATTGCCTCAGTTGCCTCTGTACCACTAATTAGAGTCTGTAAGAAAAAGTTTTCAAAAGTTACCGCCCCCTCGGTGCGTTCTGTAACTTCCTCCTCAAACCATTCTACTAGCAGATTAAACATAGATCCTTCCGGTACATGAGTGTGTGTCTTTAGTTCTATAGTTGTATATACGGGTTCCTCCTCCTCCTCTTCCTGCTGGGTTGGCGTTCCACCACAGGCGATAAGACCCATGCTGAGAGCTAGCACAACCGCTAACGAGATAAAAAGTATCTTTTTCACTGTTCTTCCTCCTTTCTAAAAATTTTCATATCTATATCACATCTTTCCCATTATCAAACCATACACATCCCTCCTTTCCGAATGTTGTCGGAATATATCAAGCCCTCATGCCTTGTCATCATTATCCGATGATTGAATCACCTGATGCATCTACTCTTTGGTTCATTTGGTCTTTTTCTCCATGTTATT
>JAUWLY010000168.1 GCA_030613445.1 Candidatus Stahliibacteriota bacterium
GTTTTGGCATGGGATATCATCTGTGATGTTGAACATATCCGGTCGGCAATTTCTTGTACTTCAATTCGGCATTCAGGATGGGCTAGAACTTCGGCGGTTGGGTGTGCTTTTTGGAGTTTCTCGATACCTGATTTTGAGAAGACCATATGGGTTGGGCAATAACCTGACCAGAGGTAGAATTCTTTGTTCTTGATCTGGCGTTCGATATAAGATCCGAGATACTTGTCAGGTGTGAAAATCACTTCTTTCTGTTCAATTGAATTGACAACCTTAACCCCGTTTGCCGAAGTGCAGCAGATATCTGAGAGGGCTTTTACTTCAGCAGTGGAATTGACATAAGTAACTACTGCGGCAGCAGGGTGTTTTTCCCTTTCCCGACGCAGTTGTTCCTCAGTGATCATGTCGGCCATAGGGCACCCAGCATGTAGATCAGGGATTAGGACTGTTTTATCGGGGTTGAGGATTTTCGTGGTTTCTGCCATGAAATGGACGCCACAGAAGAGAATGACCTTGCATTTGAGATTTTGAGATATCCTTGCGAGCTCGAGGGAGTCACCCGTGAAATCAGCGATATTCTGGACTTCGGGCAATTGATAATTGTGGACGAGTATGACAGCATTCTTTTCTGTACGCAGCAGACTGATCTTCTCAATGATTTTTTGCATATGGTGTTAATCGATAATTGATGGAGTGAGGATATAGTGGATAGGATTAACCGGAATCTGGGAAACACGCACTTCGTAGTGCAGATGCGGACCAGTGCTTTTTCCTGTGCTACCGACATGAGCGATAACATCACCTCTAGTTACTTTATTCCCTTCTTCAACGTCGATCCTCTGACAGTGCCCATACAAGGTCGTATAACCATAGCCATGATCTATTTCAAGAGTCAAACCAAAACCTCGTCGCTCTCCAGCGAACTTGACCGTACCATCAGCCGGTGCGATGATCGGCGTGCCTGGTGGGGCAGCTATATCCAAACCCTCATGCATCTTCACCTGACCAGTAAAGGGGTCGATACGGTAGCCAAACCCGCTCATGAACCATCCCTGGACCGGTATTATAGATGGCGTATGTTCTCGAAGAAACTTTTTCTCGTCGAGATATTGGACGATATTGTTGAAGCTTTCTTTTTGCAATCGGGAACGTGAAAGCAGATTATCCAGAGTCTTTGACAAACTCGCCAGGTCATTGTATACATCGGTTGATACCCCTTTAGCACTGTGTAATTGACTGGAGCCGCCAACCCCCATGCTGCGCAGGTCATCGCCTATGGGGTTGAGCGAAGCATAAGTTCGGAGTTTCTTGTCATATTCTTCTAAGCTATCAATCAGAATACTCAAATTAGCAATTTCCTCTTCAATTCGAGTAATCTCAAAACGCACTATTTCATTTTCCTGATTTAACCTCTCGAGCTTTCTTTTGTCGACTCGGTGAGACGTGAATAAGGTGAGATTATAGATGAAGAGCAGCAATAGGGCAATGAACACCAAACTCGCAAGGATAACAACCGCGAGCTTCACATGGAGGTTTAACCTTCTATTTTCTTTACCTGAGATTAGAATAATGTCCAAGGGAATGTCTCCAAACTTATTATACAAACGATTGTGAAAATGTCAAGAGGAGGATAGGGGTGGTATATTAATACCTTTTTCCTTGGCAAAAGCCATGGCTTCATCGTATCCGGCATCATAATGCCGCGCAATGCCAATACCAGGATCATTGGTCAGAACCCGTTCAATACGTTTTGCCATATCACGAGTACCGTCACAAACCAGAACCTGACCCGCGTGTATTGAATAGCCTATGCCCACACCGCCGCCGTGATGCACAGAAACCCAGGAAGCTCCTGAAGCAGTATTGAGGAGTCCGTTCAGAATCGGCCAATCAGCAATGGCGTCTGAACCATCGAGCATGGCTTCGGTTTCCCGATAGGGCGAGGCGACTGATCCAGTATCCAGATGGTCACGACCAATGACTACCGGCGCTTTAATCTCGTTGGTTTTTACCATACGGTTGATCTCTAAACCCAATCTATCCCGTTCGCCATACCCTAACCACATGATCCGTGCTGGCAGACCCTGGAAAGGTACCTTTTTTTGCACTAACTCAATCCAACGCCGGACCGACGCATCGCCGCCAAACATTTCTAAGACCTTCTTGTCAGTAGCATAGATGTCATTCTTGTCGCCGGACAGTGCAACCCAGCGGAACGGACCGCGACCCCGACAGAAAAGAGGTCTGATATATTCGGGTACAAAGCCAGGGATTGCAAAGGGGTTTTTAATGCCCGCTTCCTTTGCCTGCCCGCGTATATTATTGCCGTAGTCAAATGCTATGGCGCCTTTTTTCTGAAGTTCCAGCATTGCCTCCATTTGTCGGGCGATTGATTCTAACGCGCGTTTTTTATACTCTTTCGGGTTTTTGCTACGTAAGGCAATTGCCTGGTCAAGGCTCATATTGCCGGGCACATAACCATTGAGTGTATCATGGGCTGAAGTTTGGTCAGTTAGGATATCAGGTACGATATTGCGTTTTACGAGTTCTGGTTCAATATCCGAGGTATTGCCAATGAGGCCGATAGAACGTGGTACTTTGTCTTTTACTGCCTCAAAGACAAGCTTGAGTGCTTCATCAAGATTGTCCACCATGATATCGCAAAAACCTTGTTTTATCCGTTTGTCAATACGCTTGGGGTCGATCTCAATATCAAGGATAACCCCTTCATTCATGGTAACTGACAAAGGTTGGGCTCCGCTCATACCGCCCATCCCGCCGGTAAGAACCCATTTTCCTTTTAGCGAACCGTCAAAATGTTTCTTTGCGCAGGCAGCAAATGTTTCGTAAGTCCCCTGGATAATACCCTGGGTGCCGATATAGATCCAGGAACCAGCAGTCATCTGACCGTACATTATTAAGCCTAAGGCTTCGAGTTTTCTGAAATAGTCCCAATTTGCCCAGGCAGGTACAAGGAGCGAGTTTGCGATGATCACGCGCGGCGCGTGCTCGAATGTTTTGAAAACGCCGACTGGTTTGCCAGACTGAACAAGGAGGGTTTCGTCATTCTCGAGCTTCTTCAATGAATTGACTATCGCGTGAAAGCATGCCCAGTTCCGTGCCGCCTTACCGCTGCCGCCATAGACGACCAGTTGTTCTGGGTTTTCTGCAACCTCAGGGTCTAAATTATTATGGAGCATTCTTAAGGCTCCTTCCTGCTGCCAACTCTTACATGAAATCTCTGTACCTCTCGGCGCAGAGACTGGTTTATAAGCGAATTTTTCCATCACGCCTCCTTGCATCCAAATGCCCAATAAATTGGGCAACTACATCTTTGGTTCATATAATTGTAGTCCCCCGATTTATCGGGTATGACAAATGCTTCTGCCTAATAGATCGTGTTCGTTTTCAATTTTCTTATTCTACCTAATAAGACTCCTTTGTCAATAATTACTGCAGAAACCCTCACCCCGAGTAAGGCGGTTATTAAGTAATTGAGTAACTAAGTTATTGGCGCCTTTGAATCCTAACGGATTGGAAGGGATCCCTCGACTTGCTCGGGATGGAAATGAGATTTCATCTGGAAGTTAGCGCCTTGCGCTGGAATATTTTGAATTATAATATGTAAGAAAATCGAGGATCCCACACAGCGGGAGAATTTGGCTCTTGCTGTTTTGTAGTCCCCCGATCCTTCAACTGCGTTCAGGGCAAGTTTATCAGACAATGCTCGATGAATCGAGCCACTACAATTGAGTTCTCGACAAGGCTCGCCTGTCTCGAACAAGGTGAGAGGAACAGTAACTCTTTACTCTTCGAGTAAGTCCCACAGAAGGGGGGCGCATCGAGAAGTTCATTTGTTAAATTCAAAATCAAGGGATAAAGAAATGTCCAAGTTTCTATTACTGAGGGATTATTGACTTAATACTGATATTATATATAATTCAGTCTATGAGAAAACTGGCTTTGTCATTACTTAATGAGATTGTTTCCCCAGTACTTTACATAAAGTACTGGATCGCAATGACTCTGGGGGTTGTGGTACTATTCTTATCCTGCGGATTACCGCCCAAGCAGCAGGCTCAGAAAATTCTGCAAGACGGAATAAATGATGAATCAGTCATTATAAGGGTCAATGCAGCAAAAGGGTTGAAAAAAATAGGAGATGTACAGGGTACAAAAATACTCTATGAAATATTGCGCGGTGAAGACAAAAATGGCGTTGTTGCTGTTTTGGCAGCGCTTTATGATCTAAAAGAAAGCCGCTATGCACCAGTCATCCTTGAGCTGAGTGGAAAACAGGATCCTTTGACAAGGGCAGAAGCCTACCGACTAATCTCGATCATGGAAGATCCCAAATGTAAGGACATTTTAATCAAGGGCACGCAGGACAAAATAGCCAAGATAAGAAGGTTTGCTTATCTTGGGCTTGAGAAATTCAATGCGAAGCAAGTTATTAGAGATGGTCTGCATGACGTCGATGTTCTCGTCAAGATCGCTGCAGCAAAGGTGCTGGGCAGGCTCGGTGAAAAAGATATGGAAAACTTTGTACGCCGACAAATGGAAACAGTCAATCTTGAGATCTGGAAACACGGTATTATTGCCCTGGCTGAAATGGGCGACACGTCTGCAATTGATTTCATTAAAGAATCCCTGGATGATGCTCCATGGGAACTACGTCTTGCTGCGGCTGAAGCTTTGTTGATTTTCAATAGTAAAGAAGGCGTTGATGTGATAAAACAAGGTTTAGAAACAGGTGGTCCTTTTGTCAGGGTTAAGGTCGTCCAGATCCTTAGTAAACACCGTATAAGCGAGGGACAAGAGCTATTGGAAACAGCAACCCAGGATGAATACATCAATGTTTCTGTCGTGGCGATTGAAGCATTGGTAAAGTATCGTCAAAAGACATCACGTGGGCTTTTTATTGAACTGATGAATGCGCCGAATCCACTTGTTAAGATCGCGGCGGCGGCAGCTTTTTTGCAGGTTGAATAATGGGACTGAGATTATTCAATACATTTTCCGCGAAAGTAGAGGACTTTAAACCAATAGGGGATCGGGTCGGTATTTATACTTGCGGATTGACAGTTCAGGGTCCGCCGCATCTGGGTCATATACGCGCTGCAGTGTCACGGGATATCCTTATCCGGTGGCTTCTTCATTCGGGTTATAAAGTCATTGCCCTGGAGAATTTCACTGATATCGACGATAAAATCATCGAGAAGCAGAAAGAGCTGAATACAGACTGGCGCATCATTGCTCAGGAAAATATCGACAAATATATGAAGGCATGCGATGAGTTGAATATTATCAGGGCAAATATCTATCCAAAAGCCTCTCAATATATCGAGGAGATAATAGAGCTTGTGAGCAAATTAATCGAGAAAGGTTTTGCTTATGAAAAAGGCGGCGATGTTTATTTTAAGGTACGCCAATTTCCAGATTATGGAAAGCTTTCTAAAAAGAATATTGATGACCTTGTTTCCGGTGCGCGCTGCGCTTCTACTGAACACAAAGAAGACCCATTGGATTTCGCGCTCTGGAAAGCGGCAAAATCAGGTGAACCGTATTGGGACAGCCTGTGGGGTAAAGGCAGACCAGGTTGGCATATTGAATGTTCGGCAATGTCCATGCACCATCTGGGTGAGACATTTGACATCCATACGGGCGGCGAGGATTTGATTTTTCCGCACCACGAGAATGAAATTGCCCAGTCTGAATGCGCTACTGGCAAGAAGTTTGCCCGGTACTGGCTTCATAATGGCTGGGTGACCTTAGGTGGCGAAAAAATGGCAAAGTCGACCGGTCATTATTTTCTCATCGAAGATGTGCTTAAAGATTACCGACCAAATACTATCAGGCTATATTTACTAAAGACCCAGTATCGTCATCAGATTGAATTTTCCCGGGAGCGCCTTAATGAAGCAAAAGCAGCTTACTTACGGATACAGACCTATATCCATGGGTTTGAGAATCTCCCTGAAACAACTGAACCTTTGAAGCTTAAGGAATTCACTGAGGCAATGGATGACGACCTTAATACACCTAAAGCACTGGGCATTGTCTTTGATTTGATAAAACAGGGTTATGAAAAGCCGAGTCTGGATATTGCCACGTCCATTAAATACTATTTGAAGATCCTGGGTTTTGTTGAGGAAGTGCCTGAGCAGCCTTTTGCAGATGTCATGGAGATATTACACGAGGTCAAAGCAAAGATCAAAGATGAGAAAAGTGGTTTATTGGATAACGCAGCGCAGGAACTCTGGAACGAGCTCGAGAACATGAAGTCAAGCGATGAGTTCTTTCCGAATATCGTAAATGTGCTTCTGGGAATCAGAAACAGGCTTAGAAAAGAAAAGGAGTACGGGCTTGCCGATTTTATTAGAGAACGTCTTGCGCAAAAAGGTATCCAAATTTTTGACAAAGGAGATGTCAGTACGTTCCGCGTGGAGGCAAAGTGATTAACGCAACACAGATAAGAAAAGGGATGCTCATAAAGAT
>JAUWLY010000100.1 GCA_030613445.1 Candidatus Stahliibacteriota bacterium
TTGTTTATCGGTCCGTATAACCAATAAAATCCATTCGTTAAAACCGCATTGACATTTTCAGCCGAAGCCGCAACGCCATCAGTGACCAGCTGTTCACCTATCACCTTTGTCCTTTTGAGAAAATCGACCGCGAGCTTTGCGCCGAGCGTATCCATTTTCTTCAGTTTGGCAAAATGATTCTGCAGAGCCTCTTCTTTCTTGGGGTTTATCAGGAGGGCTTTCCATGAAACAGAATCTTCCGGTACTGGACCAATCTTGGCATCAGTTTTCTCATTCCACTTGTCACTTAGCATGAAATACTCTTTCTTGCTGAAATTATAGATACCCACCGGACGATTCCTCTCATACTTAAGGAAACCATCTTTTTGAGAACCATCAGCATATTGCCCCCCCAACACGTGCTGCTTAACCATCTTATCGACAAATTTACTTCTTAAGCTTTTATCGTTAAGATGAGTTCGCATGACTCTCAGGATGCACTGGAATACATCAATCCCGACATAGTCAATGAGTTGGAAAATACCCATGGGTCTTAAGAGGAAATCCTGGGTAATTCTATTAACAACGTAAATCGCACCGGGATAGCGAAACGTGCTTTTTAAACGTTCCACTTCGCTAAGTGCGTACAAGCCGTCGCGTGTGAAATGACCATTGCCTATAAACCCGGATATATCACATGAATGAATTAGTTTTTTACGCAACCGTTTTCCCAACTCATCTCCAATTCTCACTAACTCTTCGACCGTGCTTTGTGCAGTTATGACCTCGACTAAACGCTGCACAACAGGTGGATTGTAGAAGTGGTAGCCAATCAAATGACCATCAAGACCTGCTTGTTCATCAAGATATGAAATCGGAATACTCGACGTATTTGTTAAAAACATGGTATCTGGAGAAGATAATCTCTTCATTTTCCGGTAGATTTTTGTTTTTACCTTCTCATTCTCAACAATCGCTTCAAAAACCAGGTGTGCATCTTTGACGACATTGAGATCAGTGGAATAATTAAGCACTGATGATGCACTGTCAACAAAAGTTTCTATGATATCAGCATTCTCAATAAGATCCTGGCGTTCGCTATATAGCGCCCTCAACTGAACACTGGATTTCTCAGCTACTTTGGTCAACTGTGTTCTCATATAACCACGTAAACTATCCAGCGCCGTTTCACTGATATCGATAAGGTTGATTCGATACGCCTTGTCCTTGTTCTCCGCTTTTAACTTGAGCTTGGCTATCTCCTGAGCAATCATAACGCCGATACCGCTACCCATTTTCCCCGCCGCACCGATAATCGCCACATTTTGCAGCCTATCATCCAATGTCATCTATCCTCCTTTCTTAAAGCAAATCTCAAATCCCAAGCACCAAGAACCAAATAATTTCCAAATCACAATACCTAGACATTTTTTGTTTGTCATTTGGTGTTTGGGGCTTTGAAATTTGTTTGTCATTTGGCATTTGTAATTTGGAATTTAACTATTTGCACCATTCAGGTTTTCGCTTCTCAAGGAATGCCTTCATGCCTTCTTTCGCTTCATCAGTAGAGAAAAGAATACTGAAGGCTTCCATTTCATAGGAATTTGCCGTTGTAAGATTTGCATCAATACCGCGATTGATCACGGTTTTGGCAACCCGCACTGCAGTTGGACCAACCGCTGCTATTCTATTTGCGATATCCTTTGCTTCATCCATGAGTTTATCAGAAGAAACAACTCTATTTACTAAACCTATTCTCAGCGCCTCTTGAGCATCAATGAGATCGCCCGTGTAAATAAGCTCTTTTGCTTTTGCCGTACCAACTAATCTGGCAAGGCGCTGTGTTCCAGCATGACCGGGGATCAAACCAAGTTTCACTTCAGGCTGCCCTAATTTCGCCTTTTCAGAAGCAATCCTTATGTCGCAAGCCATTGCAAGCTCACATCCCGAACCAAGAGCATAACCATTCACTGCCGCAATAACTGGTTTCTCCATATTTTCGATGTAGGATAAGACACGCTGACCAATTCGACTGTATTCCCGCGCCTTCAAGACATCCATATCAGCCAAACGTGCAATATCTGAACCTGAAACAAACGCCTTACCTTCGCCAGTTATAATAACAACATAGATGCTGTTATCTTCATTGAAGCCCTGCATTGCCTGTTCAATCTCAAGTATTGTCTCAATATTCACGGCATTTAAAACGTCAGGTCGATTGATTTTTAAAATCCCCAAGTTACCATCAGTTTCAACAATAATATTCTTAAACGCCATTTAACCTCCTTCGCAAAAAATAACCTAAAAAAATTACTGTATCAGATACTAATTCCTTCAAACCATCTCAATGCATGTCTCAGGACACATATCAACACATAAACCGCACCCGTAGCAATTCTCTCTGCTTATGCTTAGTGTTTCGTTTTTCATTCTACGAGCCGCAAAATAGCATACCTCAACACACAAACCGCAATCTGTACAGATATCCATATCTGTCTTCTCTATAAATTCACCTTTGTCACACTTCTCTTGCGGATTCATAAAATATTCACAACAATCATCACAACAAAAACAGATACCATCAACAACCTGATAATTATCCGTATTTCGAAAAGGCCTGGTAACAAGGTGTTTCACCTTGGCTTCATCAAAAATGTCTTTGACCGCAGCAAGCGTCACGACTTTGGTATTTGAGCCACCTGAAGAACTAGTTTGTTTGAAATCAAGACACAAGTCGATGCGTGAACGGGTGCACTTACCTCGGCGCTCACGACAACCGCAATTGGATACCCAGAACTGCTTATGATCCTTTACTAGCTGCCAGGCTTCATCATGCGTACACACATAATGCAAAGCAGTATTTTGTTCCACCAACACTCTCTTCTTTATCTGTTCATCATTATAATAATGGCCGCGAAGTTCGCGATCTTAGAATAGAACAGCGATCAATGTACAAATCTTACCCAGTAGTGCATTATCCTTATCAGTGAAAGGGGAAAGAGTATGCGAATCAATATCGAGCTCACCGACGACCTTATCATCTTTGATAATCGGAAATACGATCTCCGACATAACTTTCACACTGCAGGATAAATAATTCGTTTCCTTCCGAACATCTTGAACCACAAACGGCTTTCTTATTGCTGCAGCTTGTCCACAAATTCCTTCACCAAAAGCGATACGGGTGTGTTCAGTCGGTTCTCCGACAAAAGGTCCAAGAATGAGTTCCTTTTTTGACTGATCAGCAATATAGAAGCCTACCCAATCATAATATGAGATTTCATCTTTCAAGAGATGGGACACTGCGGCAAGCTTTTCATCCCGGTCATGTTTACTATCGATAATTTCCTTAGCCTTATTGATAATCTGCACAATTTCCTCAGAATAGTCGGTCATCTTTCATTTCTCCCTCATTATTATTTAATTTTGTTTTTTAAACAACTACCTGAAACGTCTATTTTCTTTTTTTCTTTTCCTTCGCCAAGTAATTCTCGAGTGCCTTACGCAGTGCATCAGCACCAAGGTTTGAACAATGTAATTTCAGAGGCGGTAAACCTCCTAGTTCATCGACAACTGACTGATTAGTTATATTCATCGCTTCCTCAACTGTTTTCCCTTTTGCCATCTCGCTCACGATACTAGAAACGGCAATCGCCGCACCACATCCAAAGGTCTTGAATCTTACATCTGTAATAATACCGTTCTTAACTCTAATATAAAAGGTCATAACATCACCGCAGACAGGATTACCAACTTCACCGACACCATCGGCATCCGTAATCTCGCCCACGTTACGTGGCTTCATAAAATGGTCCATCACTTTCTTACTGTACATTTATCACACCCCCTGTTATAGTTAAACGTTATACGGCATCGCTACCTGTATCGTTTTTGGCAATCGTTTTTCGTCTTTTATTCTTGAATTTATCCCAGGCCTCAGCTAACTTAAAAAGTTGACGTGCAGATTTGTCGTAAGTGTCAATTAAATCTTCACATAGACAGATATCAACGCTGTATATATCTTTCACATGCTCAAGACTGACAATTGTTTCATTAGACTCACCCATAGCATCATCAAGATATTTTTGAAATCCAAATTTCTGGTGTTTCTTGGCAAAACCCTCAGCAATCAAGCGCGGTATTGCCTTGGAAGACCGGCTTAATTGACTAGTTAAATCATACTTTTCATTATGAGGTAACTTCGGCAAAATCTTTGTTGCAATAACCACAGAGGCTTTGTATGTGTTTTGATACACATCCAAATCTCTAAAACTTCTTATAGTCTTTTTAATCTTCTTGTCCATAACTCACGATGCCTTTAAACGTACAACCATACGGGCGGCGATACCATATAACCACAAACGTATAACTAGTCATTTTTCAAAATCTCTAACTCCACTAATGGCTTAAGGGCTTCAACCTGATCACCCTCTTTATAGTTAATCCTTTTGACAATACCATCCCGCGGCGCGCGCAATTCATTTTGCATCTTCATTGCTTCAACTATCGCGAGTGTCGTTCCTTCCTTAACATCATCGCCAACCGCTACCATAATCTTCACGAGTAACCCAGGCATTAACGACTGTACACTATCACCCTTTTGAACCTGAGCACCAGTTCCTTTGAACACATTCCCTCTTTCCAAAACAAGCGAATAATAATCTCCGCCAACCGCTAAATATATAGTATCTCCAGCTTGTGCATAATAGATATTGTTAAGTTCTTTGTTAAGCTTAAAAGAGACTATATTATCATGTCCCGAATAGTTAACGATATCATAGTCCTTTTTATCAATAGTAACCTGATAGCCACCATCAGATTTCTTGATTTCCACTGTATGGGTCTTATTTAGATGTTCAAATTTATATTTCATAGTCTATGTAAGGTTATCAGAATACCGGGGTATCAGGCAGTGGTCATCAGAATAACAGGACATCAGGAAATATAATCTTCCTGATCCTCTGATAATCTGATCTTCTGATATCTTCGCTTTTAACGCGAGCATATTTCCCAGTGACCCAATTCTTGCCATGGAGTCATCGCGTGGCGAACCTGCCCCGATTTGGCGACGCTTTGAACAGCAAACACTGCGTTCCTTGTTGTCTTTACCAAAGAAGCGGCAACTAGAGCCTGCGTTATCTTATCATGTTGAGGGATAAGAGCTTCCTCATTATCATCAATAAAATGCGTATCGTATTCGCCAGTTATGAACTTCTCTGTATCAACGATGCGTTTCAAGAAGCCAATATTGGTCTTGATACCAAGGATAATGTAGTTTTCTAAAGCTTTGGACATACGGGCGATCGAAATTTCTCTTGTCTCAGCCAAGGTTACCAATTTGGAAAGTATCGGATCATAATGGGGCGGCACATCCCAGCCTTGATATATCCCTGAATCTACTCTGATACCTGGCCCACTCGGTTCAAGGAGAAACAGGATTTTGCCAGGCGACGGCATGAAGTTACTATCCGGGTCTTCAGCGTAAATACGTGATTCTATTGCATGCCCGCGCTGACTTATGTCTTTTTGCCGGAACTCCAATTCTCCTCCGGCGGCAATCAGAATTTGATGACGGACTATATCTACACCAGTAACCATCTCCGTGATAGGATGCTCAACTTGAACCCGCGCGTTCACTTCCAGAAAATAGAATTTCATGTTATGGTCAACGAGAAACTCAACTGTACCAGCATTCGTATAATCAGCAGCCTTGATAACGCTTTTTGCCGCATCACCCATTTTAGCACGCAGAACATTATCGAGGGCTGGCGAAGGTGTCTCCTCAATTATCTTTTGGTGACGACGTTGAATAGAACACTCGCGCTCGTACAAATGAACAACATTACCATGAGTATCCCGAATAACTTGAAACTCAATGTGCCGGGGGTTCTGGATATATTTCTCAAGGTAAACCGTAGCATCGCCAAAGGCACTCTGAGCCTCTCTTTGTCCAGCTGCAATACTAGGTTCAAGTTCCTTTTCACTACGGACAATTCTCATACCTTTACCACCGCCACCCATAGACGCCTTAACAATAACTGGATAACCTACTTGATCCGCCATACTTCTATACGCAGCCAAGTCTGTACTACTGGCTTCCATGCCCGGGATAATCGGCACATCAACCCGCTTTACTGTATTGCGCGACGCCACCTTATCGCCGACAAGGATCATCGCCTTGGAGCTTGGTCCGATAAAAACAATCCCAGCATCTTCACAGGCTTTCACAAACAATGCATTCTCCGCCAAAAAACCATAACCTGGATGAATTGCCTGAGCACCGGTTCTGCGTGCTTGTTCAATGATAGTCTTAATGTTTAAATAGCTCGCCTGGGGCGCCGGCTCGCCAATGCACACAGTCTCATCCATATGCCAAAGGTGACGTGAATTGGCATCAACCGTGGAATATACGCCGATTGTTGAAATATCCATTTCATGGCATGCGCGGGCGATGCGAATTGCAATCTCACCCCGGTTGGCGATTAAAATTTTCTTAAACATAAATCAAGTTCCAAAATCCAAGAGCCAAGAACCAAAAGTCAAAAGCCACGAGCTAAGATAAAACGTATTTGGAACTTGGGATTTGGTTCTTGGGATTTGCGTTTTGGCATCTATACTTTGTTCCATTTCGGTTTTCTCTTGTCAAAAAAGGCTGCCATCCCTTCCTGACCTTCATCAGAAATACGCAATCGTGCAATCACCTCAGCAGTATACTCTCTGGCTTCATCAAAGGACATCTGGGCAACATTGCGTAATAACTCCTTGCATTTGGTAATTGCCTCTGGCCCACTCGATACTAGCCTCTTCACCAATTCGCCCACAACGTCATCGAGTTCATCAAGAGGAACGACCATATTGATTAAACCCGCAGCATGGGCTCTCTCAGCAATCAACCGCTCACCAGTCAGAAAGAATTCACGGCACTTTCCCTCACCACACTTCTTCATCACATAAGGTGAAATGCACGCCGGGATAAGACCGAGTTTCACCTCGCTGAAACTGAATTTTGCCTGGTCTGCAGCAATGGCGATATCGCATACTGCAACAAACCCAGTGCCACCACCAATTGCGACACCGTTAACTTGAGCAATTGTCGGTTTTGGTGAAGCATAGATCTTATAAAACATATCCGCCAGTTCTAAAGACCCTTTCAGATTATCTTCATAAGAATAATCCTTGACCCGACGCATCCAGTTCAGGTCGGCACCAGCACAAAAAGACTTACCTTTACCAGTTACAATGACCACCCGTACGTCGTTGTTCTCGGCGATACAGTCAAAAACCTCACTCAATTCCTTTATCATTATGTCATTGAAGGCATTATGAACATCCGGACGGTTGAAAGTCACCTTTGCTACTTTGTTTTCAATATCATACAAAAGTGTCTGCAGGTTTTCTCCTTGCATAAACTATATCCCCCTATTTTTTAATTACAAATTTCAAATCAGAAATGCCAAATGAAATCCAAATGTCCAATGTCAAATTAAAGCATTGAGGCTTTGACATTCCTTTGATATTTAGCCTTTGGCATTTGTCATTGATTATCTTCTCCCAAGGTTTTTGTTTGAGTCGGTTCAATGAGCAAAATCCAGGCAGGTTTTTTTGCACGCGAACGGTGCCGCTTCCCTCTTTTCACCAAATAACCTTCATTCTCTCTGAGCTCGACGGCACCTTCTTCTGTATCAATGGAAATCTTGCCTTTGAGTACCATGAACAACTCATCCTCATCGCGATGTGTGTGCCAGTTGTAAACACCGTGGATCTTGGCGATACGCAAAGCAGTATCATTAATATAGGCAATATCCTTAGGTTGCCACGGGTCTTTGACACCCTTGATAATATCCTTAAGTTTGATTTTTTTCACTGCACCTCCTTTTTGCCGTAATGGTTATTGGGTTAGGGTTATGATACTGGATTTCAAGCATCCAAACCCAAACCTACGTTCCATGTTTTGATTACATTCGGAAAACTCCAAATTTGTGGTCAGGAATTGGCGCATTGAGTGCCATGGCAATGGCTAAACCAAGTAGCTGTCGTGTATCTAAAGGATCGATAATTCCATCATCCCACAATCGAGCAGTCGAGAAATATGCACTTGATTCGTTCTCGTACTTAACCAAGATGGGGTTTCTTATTTCTTCTATCTCTTTAGGCGTAGGCTCTTTACCCTTTTTTGTCAAAGCCCTCACTTTGATATCAGTCAAAACACTTGCAGCTTGTTTACCACCCATGACACAGATCCTCGCGGTTGGCCACATCCAGAGAAGTCGCGGATCATAAGCCCGTCCGCACATACCATAGTTACCGGCGCCGTATGATCCACCTATTATGACCGTGAACTTGGGTACCTGGGCATTAGCTACCGCGTGCACCAATTTAGCACCGTCTTTAGCAATACCTTGATGCTCGTACGTCTTACCGACAATAAAACCCGTGATGTTCTGCAGGAAAAGCAATGGGATTTTCCTCACTGCACACATCGTAATAAAATGTGCACCTTTTTGAGAGGATTCAGAGAACAAGACTCCGTTATTCGCAAGGATGCCGATTGGATAACCCATGATACGTGCAAAACCGCAGACAATAGTTGGTCCGTACAATTCCTTGAATTCATGGAATTCACTAAGGTCAACCAGACGTGCAATAATTTCTCTCATATCAAAGGTCTTCTTACGATCTCTGGGGATAATCCCATACAGTTCTGATGGATCATATGCTGGCTCTTCTGGCTCTTTCCTTGCAAGCGGGAATTTTGACGACGCACCCAAATTCTCCACGATATTACGCGTGATTTCAATGGCGTGCTCGTCACTGACCGCATAGTGGTCAGCGACACCAGAGATACGACAATGCACATCAGCACCACCTAAATCCTCTTCACTAACAACTTCACCAGTTGCCGCCTTAACCAAAGGAGGTCCGCCAATATAGATAGTACCCACCCCTTTGACAATAACCACCTCATCACTCATCGCCGGTTGATACGCACCACCTGCAGTACAGAACCCCATAACCACTGATATTTGAGGGATATTTTCAGCTGACATTCGCGCCTGGTTGAAAAATATCCTGCCGAAA
>JAUWLY010000347.1 GCA_030613445.1 Candidatus Stahliibacteriota bacterium
ATCTGTACCGCAGCTTGGACAGAATTTCTCTTTCTCATTTATTGAGACAAACCCACACTTTGGGCAGATTCCCAAAACTTTTTCCACACAATATTATAATATAAACTATTAGGGAAACTATTAAATAGACGAAACAGAGGGCTTAAAAGGGTTGATAAAGGCTGCGTATTTAATGACAAATTCCAGGAATTGCTATGTTTTTGGTCCTAAGACGATGACATAAAACCATATTGGCACAGACAGAAGGGCGGTGATAGAAAAAAGGAGTGCAACGGCTTGCCGTTGCATGCAGTAGCAAGCTACTGCACTCCATAGTTATAGGGAGCACAGATGAGCGGGATTTATCAGACAAAAAGGGATGGCATTGCCATCCCTTTTTTACTGTTTATCCCGTTTTTGCTCAAATCTTTGATTTGATTACAAAAACGAGGATCCCGCTTTTTCGTAGAAAAGGCGGGACTGTCTACTCTTATCTTATTATCGTCATCGATTTGGTATTCACACCCTCTGGTGTTTGAACGCGAACAAAGTAAATACCAGCAGCAAGATTCTGATTCTTAAGCGTAAATGTATAGTCGCCAGCAGGTTTGGTCTCGTTGACCAGTGTAGATACTGATCTACCAGCCGCATCAAATACAGAGATATTCACATTACCTTCTGTTTTAACAATATAAGAAAGTTTTGCAATTCCTTTGGACGGATTTGGTGCGAGGCTGAAAAGACTGCCAGACGGTTTGCCTACATCTTCAGCTATCCCTGTGAAATCGTATGCGTCGCACCAGGCATTTGTAGAGCCATATTCACGGTAGACTAAATAACCACCTAAACAATCGCTACTATACTCAACTCTGGCTCCATACTCACCAGTTATACCGTAGTCGTTATGAACACCTCTATCTTCCCATACAGTTGGACTGGTTGTTCTTGAAAATGCATAGACAAGCGAATCAGGGCCTGCTTCTGGAATAGTGGCGAGCGCACGCAGCAAGGTACTATTGTATGAAACACGAACATAAGGGTATTTCATATCCCAGGTAGTGTGTCCAATATTTGTAACTGGCCAGGGAGTCCCTGATGCCCACGAGGCTCCACCATCAGTTGTGTGGCTGTAACGGATACTGGCATTACCAATACTGTTCATCTGGCGATATAATATCCACGCAACCTGTGATGAACCAGGTGTGGTGCGTCCTGCAGCAACTGACGGAGTGAAATTACCATAGATGTTAGATTGAATAGTTTCATAATGATAAGATGGGCTAATCAGGTTATTTGTATATCTACCAACCCGGATATCTAAAGTATCATTCTCTTGGAATACGATATAAACATAAGCATCACCACCTGCACATACCGAGACATTTCTTGAATTACTCGATACATTTCTATGATTACCCCAGGTTTGCGTATAGTCAGAAGAGCTTTCCATATCAATACGCTCGGTTGTAGTTTGCCACCCGATGAATATATGCTGGGGGTTTTCAATATTACGATCGACACTAAAATTGGCAAGTGTGTCACCAGCTACAACTATCTGTGTCCATCCTGGATTGGAGGAATCTGGGTGCATACGCAGAACCCACAAACCACCAGATGAACCTGAGCCATCATAAAGACAGAAACTATAAATCCACGTCCCTCCTGCCTCATGACCTATCAATATTTCATGGTCTCTGATGCCACCGGTGCTTGCGTTTCCTATTTGTGTTGTAAACCATTCCCAAGTTAATCCTCCGTTAGTAGAACGATAGGTATAAACTGTGTCATCGACCCCAACGTGTGGTACAAGTAATGATGTATATATATCGCCATTTTGCTCATCCTGGTCGGTTGAAAGTTTACCCAAGGTAGGCATACCATGACTCATAATCAAAACATCGTTTCCCCACAAAGGCAGGTTACCTGAATTGCCTCCCTTATCACGTCCATAATATGGAACAGTCGGTGATGGGCTAATCTCCGAATAATCAGTGATATTTTTCGCATCAGGAGCTACAAAAACCTGAGTTCCTTGATCATCCGGTTCATCAAAATTTGATTCATAAAACCAGGGATTGTTTTGCGGCTCTGTAGGGTACAATGTTGTTTGTTCAGCCATTGCTGGTACAATGAGTATTCCCAACAATGCTATTACTGTTAAAACTTTCATTTTTTCTCTCCTTTTCGAATTTTGCCCAAATTTTAATTTGGTTACAAAATTCAGTGTCTCCGCAGAGTCACATTGACTCTGCGAGAGTCTATGGACCCGCTTTTTCGTAAGAAACGGCGGGGTTATACCTTAATCTATGTTCCATCTTTTTTCTTTTTATCTCCTTGTCTTTTTTACTATTATCACCTCCTTTCATATATGAAAATACTTGAATAAGAATAATCAAATCCCTCAAAAAGTCAATAGGTATTTTTACTGCAAATTTCAGTGTTTCATTCTTCAAATCATAATTTATTTCAGTTCCTGAATTCTTTTTCATTTTTTTATATATTCATTACCGCAGACCGGGCAGAATCGAGCCAGAGGATGGTTAATTTGTGCACCACAATCAGGACATTTACTTATAAGATCTGTACCGCAGCTTGGACAGAATTTCTCTTTCTCATTTATTGAGACAAACCCACACTTTGGGCAGATTCCCAAAACTTTTTCCACACAATATTATAATATAAACTATTAGGGAAACTATTAAATAGACGAAACAGAGGG
>JAUWLY010000368.1 GCA_030613445.1 Candidatus Stahliibacteriota bacterium
CAGTCGCGTACTCATCAATATTATTCGGACCCGGCTCAAACATCCTTGCCATACCATCAGGAATCGTGGTCGTTTCGCAGTCAGTATCATCATTCCCGCCCTGTTCCATGTAACGGTCAACACAATAGCTGGCATCCGTACCTGCAGCAAAACTACCATAATAGAGGTGGCTACCATTTGACATCGGGTACCAGAAACCTGAACCTGCCAGACCAGCACCCATATAACCGATAGCGCCATAACGGGTTACAGTCAATCTAACATTGCCGCAATCATGGGTTGCATAATCAAGACCAAGTATACCAATGGTTAGAGTAAAATTCTTTGTCCAGGATGATTCTGCACAAACTATATAAAGATCGAAGTCAACATCATAACCAACTGGACAAGATGATGAAACAGTTACATCAAATAGGTCAGAGCTATTATCTACTGTATCACCAGGTTGTAATGTGCCATAATCGGTTATTGAGTCGGTTATTGTAATGTAGGTATCAGTGGTTCGTAATGTACCCGTGGTGTTTGTTGCAGAATCAGAACCTGTATTTGCAATGGTACAAACAATTCCTGCACTCTCACCTGGGTCAAGCATACCATTATTATTCCCGCCGACAACTTCAATTCCCACTAAAATAATATTGGGCACTGTAGTTCCACCTGAACCAACAGGTACGTCCGCAGTATAGCGATAATAATTTGCTTTAGTTACAGTAACGAGAACTGTATCGCCCTCTACTTGAGGAGCGATAGTGATATTAACCGGACTGCCAGTTCCTTCAGCAACGCCGATAATATCGCCGTCAACAGTTAAAGCAATGACTGAACTATCGTTAGCAGTAACCGTGAAATATATCTGACCTTCAGGCAATGTTGAAGCATGGCTTAGTGTAAGGTTCTGCGGTATTTCTGAATAAAGGGTATTAAAGACATCGCCGTGATGGTGAAATAGGTGATAGGTGACAGTCTTACTGCTGGAATTGTACGGCCAACTCGATCCCTGGAGGAAATATTTACCATATGTCATGGCTTGGCAAGGTCTGAGATTATTATAGCCAGTCATATCAGCAGTAGGGTAGTCAGGCATAAATTCCTGCCAGAGACAATCATACATTCCCCAGACATAAGTATCATTCACAAATGAGTAAGAAGTGTAAGACGCGGCGTTCACGCCCAGGGCACCATGATCAATCCTGTGGAATTTTTCAGTGAAGCATTCACCTGAGTAATTATATCTTCCAGTCCTGCAATTGGTTGAAAAGACATAAGGAAACATTGTGTTAGTCAAGCTATTCATATGTCCAGTGGTGTAGTATGGGTCACCCCAGTAAGTTTCCATACCATGATCGCGATGTTGTACAATGAATGCACCTGAATCGATTGCGGCATTTATTCCTGCGGCAGAGCCATTGCTCCACCAGGTTGCATCATAGGGGTTAAGCGTATCCTCAAGCCAACCAAGATTGTAAAAATAATAAACAACTGTAGATGTATTCGTCGCTGTTGACCATTGACAACCAGGAGTTGGTGTTCCACCACAGATACCATATTGTTTGGCTGGATTCTTACCTAAACCGCTGATAAAAAAACCACGAATCGTTTCAGCACATATCTGAAACCAACGATCAGTCTGCCAGCCACAGGCAACTAATGGTTCATTATAGAAATTAGCAGCAGTATAGGGATTACGCTCATAGCTCAAAAATTTATTTATCATTGTACTCAAATCTGATTCATCTTGAGCACAGATACGACCATGATCCATCTCCGGTAGATTATTACCATCAACATCCGCATAAATATTATCAGAAACACAAGAGCCATACAATGGCGAGGTGATACCATATAAGTCTCCAGATGAAGGATAATCAGAAAGTAGTAAGAAAGCCACGGGCGCAGGATCCCAGGTGGTATAAGCGTTATTCAAAAAATTCTCAATCGCACCAGAACTCGAGCCACCAACCTCAGTTAATGTAAAGACCTCACAAGAAATACCCTGCAATTTACGCCAGGCTTTGATTGTATCTGCCCAT
>JAUWLY010000205.1 GCA_030613445.1 Candidatus Stahliibacteriota bacterium
ACGAACATTTATTCTAGTTTCGGAAATCCAGCATGCGAAGCTGAGGCCTTGGCAGCAGCCAAAAGATCTGAGTTTAAGGCCGCAACCAAGGATGGAGTACCGTTTGAATCAAAGATCAGACTTCCTTTCAAATTCAAACCATAACACTATTGACAATTGTTTCTGATTGTCGTATAGCTTGGGGCCTCTGCTTTATTTGATCTTCGCCCTCCGGTGGGGGCCCCCCATTTTTTAGGGAGTAGGGCGATTACAAATCCCAAGAACCAGATTTCAAGAATATAAATACATAGTTACCTAATAACTTAATAACTGCTTTTCCTATGAAACGGTGTATCAGAGTATCGGAGTAACGGAGATAACGCTATTAACGGACTAAACGAATGAAACGTCTTTTAGTAACTCAATTACTTAGTTACTTAATTACTGCTTTACGAGTTACTCAATAACTTAATAACTGCTTTGCTTAATAACTTACTTAATTACTGTTTTTCTCAATAACTGCCCAGTTAGTTAAATGGCTAATTGGGGTAGGAATCTAGTATCTATCATCTAGTATCTAGCATCTATCTGTGTTACCGTGGCTTCATGATCGTAAACGGTAAGATCATTTCCTCCATCGATATACCGCCATGTTGGAAAGTATACTTAAACTCTTTTTCATACTCGGTTGGTTTTGTCGGGTAGATGAAGTAGTAATCCTCCTTGGCAAGAGCAAATCTTACTGACGGATCAACACTTGGCAGTGATATCTCGCCAGGATTATTCAGTAGCCACGCGGTTTTCTTATCTATTCTAAGTGCTGGACCGTATTTGTATCGGAGATTGGGTGATATCGACCGCCCGCCATAGATAATGCTGGGACGGCGTACGCGAATGAACCCATGATCAGTAGTGAGGATGACGCGACAGTCTTTTTTTGATACGTTCTTGAGAAGCTCAAAGATTGGAGATATCGGGAACCAATAACTCAACAAATTAAGCAAAACTCGTTCGTCATCGAGCATCCCCTTCATGTCGCCGCGCCCTGGTATTGAATGAAAGAGCAGGTCAAAGAAATTGATCACGGTTATGCAGATATCTGCTTTGTCGTTGGTTATTTGATTAGCGGTCCGCTCGATTTCTTGGATTGAAGATAATTTGTAGAATGAGAATTTCAATCGGATATTATGTCTCTTCAGTTGCTCGCTGAATAGTTCTTTCTCGAATCGGTTCTGCCCTTTGGATTCGAAAGACCAGTATTGTGGGAGTTTCTGCACGATCTCAAGGGGTAAGAGTCCAGCAAAAATGGCATTTCTTGAGTACGGTGTTGCGGTTGGTAGTATTGAGTAATAAAATTGTGTATTCATTTCAAAAAAATCACGCAGATAGGGAGATATCTTGAAATACTGGTCAAGCCTCATTGAATCAAAAATGATGAGATGGACTGGTCCTTCTTTTAATATAGGTAAGACATAATTTGAAAAGAGGTTTTGAGATAATATCGGCCCTTTGCCCTTTATAAAATCTCGATATTGATGTTGGATATATTTTACAAATCCCGCATTGGCTTCATGTTTTCGCTCATCCTGTATTTCTTTGAGGCTTCTGTCACCAAACTCGAGAAGGCGCAAATCCCATGATACAAGTGTGCGGTAGTATTCTATCCATTCCTTATGATCAGTCGGATCAATATGAGTCCGGAACTGCGTGGCGTACTCTTCGTTCATTTTTTCAGCGATAATCAATCTTCGTTTCAGTGTACGGTTCAAAACAGAAAGCAGTTGAGTGAAACTGAACGGTTTCGTGATATAGTCATCAACCCAGCCTCCATATGCTTTTTTCATCATATCTTCTTCTTCACTCTTAGTGACCATCACTACTAACTGTTGCGAGTTCTCATTTTTTATTCTTCTCAGCACTTCTAGTCCATCAACACCAGGCATGATTTCATCCAGGAAGACAAGGTCAAACACTTCTTTGCTGGCAAGGATTGCACCATCTTCACCAGAAGTTGCCGTTTTCACTTCATAGCCTTCTTGCTGGAGAAGATATACAAATGGTTTTAACAGCTCTATTTCATCATCTATCCATAAAATCTTCATTTTTCCACCTTTGGAATTATTATTTGAAATGTGGTTCCTCGGGAACCTGTTTCTTTCAACACTAACTTACCGCTATGATATTCTTCGACGATACGCTTCGTCAGCACTAGGCCCAAACCCCAACCATATTTTTTGGTTGTAAAACCCGGTTTGAAGATATCTTTCCCTTTGTCTATACCTTTACCGGTATCGCTTATTTCAATGATCGCACCGTCAGTTACAAATGTCTTTACAGTAATCTCTCCTTTATCCGAACCGATGGCATCCAAGCCGTTTTTCAGGAGATTCTCAACTGCCCAGGCGAGTAAGATATCGTCGAATTTGACTGCTGGCAACGGCGCATATTTCTCGTGAAATACAATGTTATTGTGTGCACGTTTCCGGATATATTCTACTGATTCACGTATCGTATCCAATGGTTTTTTCTCCACCAATCTCGGTGGTAGACCGATTCTGGAGAACTTCTCGAGCACTTCTTTCATCCTTTGCGTATCTTCGTGTATACCAGTAAAGATTTCCTGTGACATTTTTCCCTTGGCTGCCTCGAGCCAGCCAATAAGCGATGATAATGGTGTCGCGAGTTGATGGGCTGTTTCCCGAGCAAGAGAATTCCATATTTTCTCTTCTTCACCTTTTCGATATATAAGGTAACCCCAAAATCCCAAGAAAAGGAAGGCGATCAGAAATACTGTTTCAACGAAAGGTAAGATTTGCAGAGATGTGGTGAAGGGCGATAATCCGTAATGAACATAGCCAACAAGTGTTGAGTCGGAACCTTGATGTATGATGACCGGAATCGGTTTCTGGTGCCTATCCATTTTTTCGAAAGATTTTCTCAGATCTTTCGTGTCAATATTCTTTGATGATGTCGGGTTGCCTTCCGCATCGGTCATTATTACCGGGAAGTCAATTTTTTGGATAACCTCCTCGAAGATCAACTTGAGCAGAGCCTCTTCACCCATGCTTGGGTCTAGTGCATACTTGGCGAAAATTCTTGAGGTTGTTTCGGTCTCTTTCTTGATCCGTTGGATTAGGTAATTGGAGTAAATAAACGTGATGATACCAATAACACCAATGCCGATCAGGAAATATATCGCCAGTGCCCGGGAGCTAAATTTGCCCCTAATGTTCATTATGTTTTTCGTCCTTCTGTTGATACAGAAGTCTGTCAGCATAATCGATCAAAGAACCAAGGTTGAGTCCATTTTTTGGATATACTGCGATACCGTACGAGAAGCTGCAGGGTTCCTGCCCGCGACAGATCGCATTTTTTTTCGGATAGCTGTCAATTCTATCGATTAACATCTTGCTACTTCTTCTATTGGTCCTTGGTAAAAGAATTATGAATTCATCACCACCGTACCGTACCACATATCCGCGTTTGCCTATAGCATCAACAAGACATTTAGAAAACATCCTCAATACTTCGTCACCATACAGGTGACCGAGATTATCATTGTACGTTTTAAAATTGTCGAGATCGATCATGATCAGGGATATCGGCGAAACCTTATTCTCTATCAAGGATTTGAGTTTTTCCCTGAGGAATCGATAGTTATGCACACCGGTCATCTCATCAGTATTTGACAGCCTTTCGATTTTTTCAAACAGTTGAGAGTTTTCTATAGCCATGCCGAGAAAGTCACCAAATGTTTCCAGCAGTTTTACCTTGCTCAATGTTGGCACGAGGTTGCTCATCGGCATATCCAGTGAAAGCAGAGCTACTATTTCCCGATCTTTTGAATAGATCGGCGAGATAAAAATATCACCAGGGTCCCAGAGTTCAGGTATGCGGTTTTTCAGAGGTGCTGATTTGTACAACTCATAACGCTGAATATTCTTGCTTACTATTTTCGCGTCTTTCGCTGGTATATAATATGAGTTTGATATACGAAAGCGATTATTGAATAGCTCCATGATTGCTTCGAGTGGCGGATGCACTGCCTGTGCTGCTTTTAATTTCCTTGCTGAAATACCGACACCGCTTATGCGGCGGAAGCTTTGGAGTTTTTGGTCAAAAATCGAGAACAGGATGCGTTTGAAACCAAGAAACTTTTTTGTCCGTTGCAGAATTTCAGTGGATAGGGACAAAAGGTCGAGTGAAGATAGCATAGTTTTTATGAGGTCTTGTAGTCCGTGGCTTTCTCGTAATGCACTATTCATTCTGCGAAAGAGATCAATCCTTTCCAGGGCAAGACCAGCTTGGTTCGCCAAGAATTTGATACGGGTTAAGACAAAATTCCTACTTAGTATAGTTGTGCTACCAGGGACCGCAAAGAAGCCCCTCAACTCATTTTTTATAGTTAACGGTATGAAGGTAATATCACAGGTAGTCATGATCGGGATTAACCCCTTAAGTGAAGCGAATCGATTCTTCGGTACGGTGAATATCTGTTGAGCTTTGAAAAGTTTAGTGTATGTGGTCTTGGGCAGATTGGCAATCTCGAATGAATTTTTGCTGCCGATAAAACAATCATCACGGCGGTAGAATATATATATATCATCGATCGCGAGCATACGGCGTGCCGCTGATTCAAGATTCTTAATGATTTTGTTTTCATCGAGAGTTGTGGTGATATTCAAATTAAGCTGATTTATGATTTGGGTTTCTGTAATCCGATCTTTGGATAGCTGCCTCATTGTTAGAGCCATGGAAATTATCGAGAGCAGGGTATTGATATCAGATTTTTGTGCTTTTGTAATATGGACCTTCTTTCTCTGCAAAATTAAGAGTCGGTAAATCTGATCACCGAGGTTCAAAGTGAAACTCATGGATTCTTTTGAGGTTTTCATTATCCTAACGGATTCCTTTTTGGTAATACCTTCATAGTACTCAATGTTAGACTTGCCATTTTTCAAAGAAGTAACCGCACATGCGTAACCATCCAGAGCAATACTCAGGGCATGGGTAATTTTAGGCACACTGATCTCCCAGAGATCCATGCTGTTGATTCGACATAAGATGTTGCTAACCGGTTCGGATATTTCCTTCGTCACGCGAGTATTTCCTTGGAAAACATCTTGGCAAGCTCATAGAACGTATCATTCTTACCGCAGTATGCATCAGCGGCGACAAGGAGTCTATAGGCTTCAGGTGAGTCGGCAGATATGTCTTTGCCAATGGTGATTGTATCACCTTGCCAATCAATCCTGTCAGTACCGTTGACAAACAATAAGGGCCGTCTTTTTTTATGTTTCTTCATTGTGCTTTTTATCTCCCGGAGACAAAAAGTAAAGATTCTTCTGGGGGTATATTTCTTGATTTCAAAAAGATCGCACAGAGATTCAACATTATCTCGGAGCATAATATTATAGTAGGGGAATTTAGTTCGATCATACAAGCATATCCTTTTCTCTGCAGTGGTCAAATAGGGTAGTGAGATATTCGCCGGTTTGTTCAACTCAATAATATGTTGAAAGCTCCTTTTGCCCAGGTGTTTTTTTAATCCATCATGCTCTTTTGATAAAACCCGGGGAGGGATGACATAGAAGATTATCTCGAATTTATTGGGTTTTATGAAACTGCATATCGTTTCATGATGCTGGGGTACGATCATCACTATATTTCCGATTTTCTTCAACGCTGCAATATAAGGTATAACTTTCAGGAATTCAGCTGCTTGAC
>JAUWLY010000292.1 GCA_030613445.1 Candidatus Stahliibacteriota bacterium
ATAGAACACCTCGAGATGAGTCTGCCTGCTCTTTTTACGATCCAGACCGGTATCAATGAACCACGATATGCTTCGCTCATTGCGATCAGGCGCGCCGCAAAAAAAGAAATCAAAGTAATTGGCGCATCTGACATTGACCCGACAGGTATTCAAGCTAATGCGAGTCTTGAGGAGCTATTCACACCACCGGTCGGCAAGCGTGCGGAAATTCTAACCGGCAGCATGGATGAGATTTCAGCGAAAGTCGCAGGTATTATCAAGGAAAAAGGACTACTATGAAAAGAAGGCATGGTCTATTGTTTTACGGCATGGCAGCCAGTATAGTAATAAGGCGTCGTCACAGGGACAAGATTAATACAACGACAACGAAAGACTATCAACCATACGAGCCGCGATGCCCGTTAACGTCAAACGTAAAATATGGAGGCGAAAAATGAATGATATTTTTGCGCTGGTAGAACATCGACAGGGAATAATAAGAGACATGACATATGAATTGCTGAGCTGTGGCAGGAAGCTTGCAGAAAAAGAGAATACGAAACTGACTGCAGTTATTTTAGGACACAATACTGATGATCTTGTGCAGACACTGAAAAGCCAAGCGCACCGTTTGCTCGTGGTGGATAATGATGTCTTTAAAGACTTTAATTCTGAGGTCTATCAGAATGTGCTCAGTGAGATCATCAAGCAGCAAAATCCTGCCCTGACCTTGATCAGCCATTCTGCCTTTGGTATGGATTTATGCCCCGCACTCGCTACCCAACTCGGCGTTCCATTTACCACTGACTGTTTAGATATTGAGTTTGTAGAGCAGAAACTCAAGGTTACGCGTCAGATATACGATGGAAAACTGAACGCGAAGCTTCAATTACGTGAGAACCCTGGCTACATGATCACGCTGCGCAGCGGTTGTTTCCCAGCTGGAGAGGGCAGTCTGGATGGAACAGTTGAAAAATTCGATACACCAGTATCTACCCAACCTGATTACCGAAAATTCATCGAGTATATTGAAGCCGCGGTTGGTGAAGTTGATATCACCAAGTCCGACATACTGATAAGTGTTGGCCGTGGTATAAAAGACCAGGCAAACCTATCGATTATCGAGGATTTTGCCAGTGCGATTGGCGGCGTTGTTGCTTGCTCAAGACCAGTTGTTGATGCTGGTTGGATGACAAAAGACCGACAAGTCGGTTCGTCTGGAAAGACTGTTAAACCAAAGCTTTACATTGCCCTGGGCATTTCCGGTGCATTCCAGCACATCGTCGGTATGAAAGGTGCGGAAACGATTATCGTGGTCAACAAGGACCCAAATGCACCGATATTCAGTGAAGCTGACTATGGCATTGTAGATGATCTTTTTAAGGTCGTGCCGGTTTTGAAAACCAAGATATTAGAGGTGAAGCTGGCGAAAGGATAATTTTTATGGGCGGTTCTATAAAAATAAATTTGGAAGTACGCGATGCGATTATTGAATCGGACGCTGGTGACGTTGTTAAGTGTTATCAATGTGGTCGATGCATGGCGGCGTGTCCATGGAATCTTCTCGATGGGTTGGATTACACTACCTATCGGTTCTGTCAGCGCATAAGACTCGGTGCAATAATCGATAGTGAAGAAAAAGAAGAGATCGCCGCCGATACTATTGATGTATTTAGATGTGTTGGATGCGATTCATGCAAAGTCGAGTGTCCCCGCGGCGTTGGTCTTTCTGACATATTGCGCGCGGTTCGGAGGATACTCGTTGATTATGATTCTTATCCTGGGGAATTAAAGAGTGTTGTCACGCGGGTCTTTAGTTCAGGGAATCCGCTTGGTGAATCAACTGAGAAGAGGGGTGATTGGTCCGCAGGTTTGAACATACCTCAATACACTGAGGACTGCGAGTACTTGTATTTCCCGTGTTGTTTGCCAGCTTATGATACGCGTGCAAAAAAAGTTGCTCAGGCTACAGCGAGGATATTAAAACGTGCCAATGTATCTTTTGGCATAATCGGAAAAGAAGAATTCTGTTGTGGCGAGGCAGTGCGCAGGGTGGGTGCGGAAAAGGTTTTTCAAGCCGCGGTTAAGCAAAATACTGAACTATTCAAAAAGGCTAAGGTGCACAAAGTAATCGCTACTTCACCCCATTGTTTGGTGACTTTTACCAAGGAATACCCAGAATATTATGATGGGTTTGAAACACTCCACGCAGTACAGGTATTTGACCGGTTGATAAAGGACAAGACAATAGTCCCAAAAAGGCCGTTTGAAAAAACCGTCGTTTACCATGATCCATGTACATTAGGTAAGCAAATGGACATTTATGATGAGCCAAGGGCAGTGTTGAAGAGTATCCCGGGTTTGAAGCTTATTGAGGTCCCTATTTTCAATCGGGATTTCAGTATCTGTTGTGGCGGTGGTGCAATGGGTCTGTGGCGTGACTGGCCCCAGGATGAAAGACTCGCTGACCTCCGTGCTGAGCAAATATTAGAAACTGGTGCTGATATCCTTTGTGTTGCCTGTCCGTACTGTCTTCAGATGTTTGAAGAAACTATAAAATCATTGAACGCGAGTATTGAAGTTATGGATATTTCAGAAATTCTTGAGCTATCTTTAGAATAGAGGTTACGAAAATGGACTTAGGTCATATCATCGAGAATATTACTAAAGAGAAAGACCTGAAATTACGGGCGCGACCATATTTCAATCATTCAGTTGAGATGAAGAAAATATTCTCTCCAAAGGAGCGCGCTGAGGTATTGGAGAAGGCTGGTTTGAACGTTTTCTACTTTCCGTCAGAGATGATAACTGGTTGTGATCTTTTATCTGATTCCGGGGTTTCAACGATGACAAATGAACAATGGGCTGTCTTGCACCTCGGTGATGAAGCCTATGGTTCGAATCGCGGTTTCTATCTATTGATGGAGCAAATAAAAGATACGTTCGGTGAAGCATTTTTTAATGATCCCACTATTGGTAGACCAAATGCCTTCATTTTCCACCAGGGCAGGTCATGTGAAGATGCATTATTCTCAGTAGTCGGCAAGCAAGGTTCTGTATTTATGATCCCGAGCAATGGTCATTTTGACACGACCGGCGCCAATATCAAGGCGAATGATATTAAGGCATTGAATCTTTTCAGCCCCGAGTTGAAAGATATGAAGTCATCGGCTCGTTTCAAAGGGGACATGGATATTGCCAAGTTGAAAACGCTCCTCAGTGACTCAAATGATAGAATTCCTGTGGTTTATATGACGATCACCAATAATACTGCTGCAGGTCAGCCGGTATCTCTTGAGAATATCAAAAAGGTTGCTGAACTTTGCGGTCAATACGATACCCCGTTTTTCTTTGATGCCTGTCGTTTTGCCGAGAACGCGTGGTTCATTAAACACTATGAACCAGGGTACGAAAAAAAGTCGATACAGGAAATCGTTCGGGAGATGTTTGTTTATGTAGATGGCTTCACGATCAGTTTCAAAAAAGATGGCTTGGTTAATATGGGTGGTGGTTTGTTCTTGAGAGACAAAGGTGTGTTTATTAAGAAATTCCCTGCCGTCCCCGACATCTTGTTGAACTACCAGCTCATAAAAGAGGGGCATCCGACCTATGGTGGTCTTTCAGGTCGTGACATTATGGCTTTGACAGTTGGATTAGGAATCATCACGACCGAGGAGTATTTAACTTACCGGATTGAACAAATCCGCGATTTCGGTGAGACCATGGACAAACTCGGTATACCCGTGCTTCTACCCACGGGGGGTCATGCAGTGTACCTCGACGTCAATCGATTTTTTGCTGGTACATCGATGAAGACAGATGATTTTGGCGGGATTGCATTGTGCGCAGTGCTTTTGGCTGCATATGGGCACCGGGCATGTGAACTCGGTCATTTCGCTTTTGGTTCATACGACCAGAG
>JAUWLY010000214.1 GCA_030613445.1 Candidatus Stahliibacteriota bacterium
CGCCTTCGCTGTCTGCGTCTTCTGCTGAATAGCATCCTCCATCTGGGTCACTCATGTCACGCAGTATATAAGAAAAACCCTTTTGGGCAATTATTTTGTAATCTTTATTTTTCGTTATCTGATAGGCTTCTGTATATACGAGTGCTAACATTGCCTGGTCATAGAGCATCTTTTCGAAATGGGGGAGAAGCCATTTTTCATCGGTCGAGTAGCGGTGAAAACCAAACCCAACATGATCGAATAGACCTCCTGCGTGCATGTTTTGCAGACTTTTCTCAACCATCTCCAATGCCTCTTTTTCGTTATTCCGATTCCAGTAGCGTAACAAGAAAAGAAGATTGTGTGGACTTGGGAATTTGGGTTTGTCACCAAAACCACCATGGGTTTCATCAAAATTTCGATGGAGGTTGTGGTAGGTGGTTTTTAATATAGATTCGTGCAAATTTCTTACATTGGGATCTTTTGATATTTGGTTTAGTACCGCAGTAATCTGATCCACTGTTTTTACAAGATCATCACGTTGATCTTTCCAAAGTTTTTGAATCTGTGGTATTAAACCAGTGAGTCCTGTTCTTCCAAATCTGTTCTCTTTTGGAATATAAGTTGCAGCAAAGAACGGTTTCTTATCCGGAGTCATTATAATAGTCAACGGCCATCCACCGCTGCCGGTCATGATCTGGCAAACACTCATATAAACATTATCAATGTCGGGTCGTTCTTCTCTATCAACCTTAATGCAAACAAAGGTTTCATTTAAGAGTTTCGCGACTTTATCATCTTCGAACGACTCTTTTCCCATAACGTGACACCAGTGGCAAGTGGAATAACCTATAGAAAGAAATATTGGCTTATCCTCTCGGTGCGATTTTTCAAAAGCTTCTTCTCCCCATGGAAACCAATCAACCGGATTATTGGCATGTTGTAGAAGGTACGGACTTTTTTCATATCTTAATCGATTCCCGCGCTGATTTGTATAATCATTCGATGAATTTTTCAAATCTTTCCTTTTTTACTTTACATATTGGACAGATCTCAGGCGGTTCATCACGTGCACACAAATAACCACAAACCTTACATCTCCAAACAGGATAGTTCAACGAAGAATTAATAGAAGATGCTGGTTTTTCATCAATTTTTTCTCTTTTTCCCTTTGGTGATCTTCGCTCCGGGATTGAACCGATAGACGTTTTTCCATCTATGACTGCTTGTGAAATATAGAGTCCGCAATAACACGCGCCATATTCATTTAAATCAGCATCTCGGTAATCGCAGGGGCATATGATATCACGGTCATTTTTTTCTGCTCCATCAGCAAGCCGGCATGGACAAGCCCAATATCCATATCTTTTTTCATTCGTTAAAAGACCCTCAACCAGTTCTTTTGTAAACTCGATATCAGGATTCAATCGATAGCCACCTGCTTCTGCGTCGTTTTTCAGTTTTTTGTATAGCCTATCTATTTGTCTTTGATACTCGACAGAACTATTCATCGCTGAACTCCTTCTTGATTTTTTGCTCATCATAGCCTAATATACATTTTTCCTCATTGATGACCAAGGTTGGAAATGAACAGCGCGGATTCCATTTCTTTATTTCTTCTGTTGCAGTATTTTTCTCTTCCTTATCTAAGAGGTCCACAAAGACATAATCATAAGCTATACCTATTTCACTGAGCAGTCTCTTTATTTTTTTGCACCATACACATGTGCTCAAGGCATACAGTGTGATTTTCCCTTTGTTTTTTCCATCAATATGAGTGAATTTCATTCTTTGCTCCTTTATCTTGTACGTACGTCGCGTCTATCACTTAGTTTCCATATTCACGTACTTTTCCGGGTTTGCATCGAATGCTCTTTTACAACCTGGGGCACAGAAAAAATATGTTTTACCCTTGTATTCGCTTTTGTATTGAGCTGTTTTTTCATCAACTTCCATTTTGCAGATCGGATCAATAGCCATTATTGATCACCTCCTTTTAATTTCACCGGTGGTGAATATCTCTTTAGCATTAAAGAAAGAGTCACCACCGTTACTGAACTCAATGCCATTGCTAATCCAGCAAATTCCGGGCGAAAACCAATCCCAAAAAATGGGGTTAATAACCCAGCGGCAACCGGAATTAATACAGTATTATACGCAAATGCCCAGAATAAGTTTTGTTTTATTCTCGACATTACTTTTCTACTTAATTGGATGGCTGAAACTACATCCATAATATCATTTTTTATTAGTATTATTTCACCACTCTCTATCGCTATATCTGTTCCGCTGCCTATTGCTATACCTACATCTGCCTGGGCAAGGGCTGGCGCATCATTAATTCCGTCACCCACAAAAGCCACGACCTCTTTTCTTTCCTGAAGTTTCTTCACTTCATTAGCCTTATCTTGTGGTAAAACTTCGGCTAACACATTTTCAATTCCGATCTGGTCTGCAATTGCCTGTGCGGTCCTTTTATTGTCGCCTGTGATCATGGTTACTTCAAGTTTCAATTTTCTTAATTCTTTTATGGCATCGTGAGTCGTTTCTTTTAAAGTATCAGCAATGGCGATTATACCGCTGATTTTTTTGTTAATTGCTATGAGAGTTACTGTTTTTCCCGCATTTTCTAATCGTCTTATTCTTTCTTCAATTTCTTTTGAATATGCGATATTTCTTTTTTTTAAGAGGATTCTGTTACCTATTAGTATTTCTTGCTCGCCGATTTCTGCTCGGACACCCTTGCCTTCAAAGGTATCAAAATTCTCAGTTTTTACCAATTCAAGACCTTTCTCTTGGGCTTTTCTGACAATTGCCTCAGCCAGAGGATGTTGTGAATTCTTTTCAACACTTGCAGCGTGTTTCAGCAGTATTTGTTCGTCCATTCCAATCGCCACTATATCGGTCACCTCTGGTCTGCCTTTAGTAAGAGTTCCAGTTTTGTCAAACACCACAGTTGTCAGCTTTTGCGATACTTCAAGCGCCTCGCCCTTTTTGATGAGAACGCCAAGCTCAGCACCACGACCAATACCTACGGTTACAGCTGTAGGTGTTGCGAGTCCAAGTGCGCAGGGACATGCAATGACTAAGACCGAGATCAAACGTGTTGTTGCAAAAAGTAGAGTAGAGTCCAAAATTAAATACCAGATAACAAAAGAAAGAATGGCAATTGATAATACTGCGGGGATAAAATAAGTTACTACTCTGTCGGCAATTCTCTGGACTGGTGGTTTTGAACCCTGGGCTTCTTCAACAAGTTTTATGATCTGCGCTAAAAGAGTGTCTTTGCCAAGTTTGAGCGCTTTGATTTTGATTACGCTGTTTTTGTTGATTGTCCCGGCGACTGTTTTATCACCAGTTCTTTTAAGCGTTGGGATTGGTTCTCCTGTAATCATTGCTTCATCAACATAACTCTTGCCATCGATCACTTCGCCGTCAACCGGTATTTTTTCACCCGGTTTCACAATAATAATATCGCCGATCATTACATGTTCGATCGCTATGTTTATTTCTTTCTCATCACGGATTACAGTGGCCGTTTTTGCCTGAAGACCCATTAATTTTTTTATTGCATCGGATGTCTTTCCTTTGGCTTTTGCTTCTAAATATCGACCAAAGGTTAGAAAGGAAGCGAGCATTATCGAGGTTTCATAGAATAGGAATTCTCTTGATAATAATATTTCAAAAGTACCAAGAATACTCGATAAGAACGCTACTCCGATACCCATCGAGTACATAACATCCATACTGAGATTCTTATTCTTAAGGGCACGATAAGCTGCTCTGAAGATCGGTAGAGAAACATAGATAAAAACGGGTGTTGTTAAAATTAATATCCCATAGGGGGCGAAAGATGGCAGGGATAGTGGTAGATACATAAGTACCATTAACGGAATACCAATAGCAAAACCGGTGATAAATCTATTGCGCCGTGCCTTTAATTCTTTTGCTCTTATTTTCCTTTCTATAGCTATTGTCTGGTCACCCTCGATATCGATATATTGATAGCCTGCATCTTCAATCGCTTTTTTCATTTCCCCAACGGCAGTTAGCTGCGGATTATATGTAACAAAAGCTTTTTCAGCGCCGAGGTTCACATTTACATTGATTGTACCGTTTATGTTTTTAAGCGAATTCTCGATCGTGCGTACGCAAGTTGCACACGTCATACCCATGATCTTAATTTCGACATCTTTCTTATTATCTTTTTTCATCACTCGGTACTCAGATCACATCATAGAATGACGACTGCATCGACGAATAGTTCATACTTTTCATCTTCATTAAGATCGTGAATCAAGACTTTCTCGACTGTATTGAAACCTTTGATCTCGATTATTTTTGATTCATAAAGAACTTTAACATCAGTTTTATTAAGTTTGATCCTTAAATCTGATTTTACGGGTAAGTTTTTTAGCTGGGTTACAAGAATGACGCGCGGTGTGTACTTTGATATTTCTATAGCCGCTTCTGCAGTCTTATCTCCATTGACTACAATGATCGTTCTTTTATCTTTAAATGACGAGTATTTATCGATTTTATAGAATACCCCCTTATCAAGAAAATTATCTTCACCAGCCAGTTTTTTTATGCCTTGCTCGATTTTTTGAGTTACCCCGGTTTGACTTTTTTCCATACTTTTGTAATTCTTAATAGCATCTTTGAGAGCATCCGCGGCAAGGTTTGAACAGTGCATTTTAACCGGTGGTAGTCCGTCCAGTTCATTAGCTACATCATTTCTTGTGATGTTCATTGCTTGCTCTAATGTTTTTCCCATTGCCAACTCGGTGACCATACTCGCTGTTGCGATCGCAGAACCACAACCAAAGGTCTTAAATTTCATATCTATAATCTTATTATCCTTGACCCTTATGTAAATCTCCATAATATCACCGCAAACCGGATTTCCGACATGTCCTACTGCAACATCCTCACCTTCCAATGTACCGACATTCCTGGGCTTACGGAAATGGTCCAGAACTTTTTCAGAATATTGTGTTGACTTCATCTTGTTACTCCTCTTTATATAACGGGGACAGCTTGCGTAATTTATTAACTACACCGGGTATGATATTTAAAAACGTATCAATGTCTTTTTCTGTGGTGAATCTGCCACAGGTTATTTGCAGGGAACCATGTGCTTCTTCGTGCAGCAGGCCCGTTGCTATCAGAGTATGTGAAGGTTCAAGCGTTCTTGAAGAACACGCCGATCCTGTTGATACATCGATACCTTCGTCTTTTAGTGAAAGAAGCAAAGATTCACCCTCAATACCGCTAAAGCGGAAATGTGCATTATTGGGTAGTCGTCTGGAGGGATGGCCATTTAAATTGGATTTGGGGATACTGGTCAGTATT
>JAUWLY010000137.1 GCA_030613445.1 Candidatus Stahliibacteriota bacterium
ACCGCTGCAGAAAAGGTTAAGGTGTTCGAGGCATGTGGTATCAAGGTTGGTGAAACACCTGCTGAGGTTGCCCGGTTCGTTAAAGACAGATTGGTATTGTAATCTGGTTTACGGCATAGCAGCTTGTATGGTTCTACGGCGTCGTTGTTCGTTAAAAAATAAAAAAACTATGAACGTAAAACGATTAACGATACGGGCCCCGTTAAATAACAAGAATGACTACGTTGCACAAAATGATTATGTCTAACACAAGAGTCAATGTAATTGAAGATACCAATTGTTCATATTTAACGGGGCAGGCAGCGATGCCCTTCAACAATCAACTATGAATAGGTGTTTGCTATTTTTCTTCCTCTGATTCTATGGCCTCAGAGGTTATATCAAGTGCTTTAGCTAATTTACTGCAGACCTCCTGGAGTGAATTGTATAACTCATGGTTATAGGTCTTTTTCTCATACATCTTGTCCAAAATATCCTGGAGTTCTGAAAAGATCTTGACCATAGCTCCATAATCATAATGCAGAGTCTTTTTCATGCTCTGACGTAGGTCATTGTAGATTTCCTGAAGTCCATTGATCGCATCGCCCCTGCGAAATTCCAGTTCAGGGCTTATTTCACCCTCACTTATCTGTTTTATATATTTCCGGAGTCGATAAAGCGGTCCATAAATCTTGAGCGTTATCAATATTATTGACCAGCCAGATCCGATGAGCAGAACAATGCCAATTATTACGACTGGCCATATAGAAGCCCTCATTGCTTCCTGGATGAGTTCCTCAGCAACGGGTAAGTTTGCAAGGTTGTTTTTCAGTATCAAATACAGTGAAACGAGCAGGATCAAAGAAATGCCAAATACCAAACCTAAGATAGCTACGATTAACTGTGCTTGCAGACTGTGGATAATAATCTTTCTTCTTCTGTTTCTAGTGTCCATTAAAGTTCGTCTAGCCAGCCTGCAGTATAGTTAATCTTACGCTTGAAAAGCCTACCTAAATTCTTTAGGTCTCTTGCTTCGTGGTATCTGAAGTACATTTCATCATCGATAATACCCAGTATTTCGATCTTACCAGTGCGGTGTGACATTACAAAGCGGAATCTTTTGCTGTGACCGTTGAGTTTGTGGTTTGCTTTACTTACTATCATCCATCCTTTATAAAGCGGTACCTGAAAACTTTGCTTCACACGTTTTACAGGTCTACATTGAAATATATAATAGGGGATAACGCCGATACCAGATAACTTGTTTTGCAGATCGGCGATGATATCAGGGTCATCGTTTACACCTTTTAGAAGTACAGTTTGGTTATTTATGATAATACTCCTGCGTAGGAGTTTATTAATCGAGCGTATTGATTTTTCAGTCAATTCCCGGGGATGATTGAACTGGGTACTTATATACAATCTTTTTCTCGGAGTTGAATATTTTTTCAGCACAGATAAAAGGTTTTCATCCTGGAGTATACGGTCCGGGAAAATTACCGGGATTTTTGTGCCGATTCTCATAAAATGCAAATGTTCTATAGCAAAAAGCTTGCTTAGAAAATTCTCAATCATTTCGGTCGGCAAAACTAGCACGTCGCCGCCGCTAATCAAGACATTTGTGATTTCTTTATGTTGATTGATATAGTCAACAGCTTTGTCGAACTTATCAATGATTTCCCCGGTTGATAAACCAATAAGTCTTTTTCTAAAGCAGTACCGGCAGTAAGCAGCACAACGACTAGTTGACAAGATCAGGGCAGTGGTTGCATATTTGTGCTGTAGTCCAGGCATTTTTGTTATTTGCATCTCGCCACTTGGGTCCCATGAGCCTGATAAATTAAATTCCTCAACTGAAGGGATTATCATTTTCCGAAGAGGATCATTTGGTTCTTTCTTGTCAATCAATGACAAATAGTAGCGGGTGATACTCATGGGATGTTTCTCGATTACCCTTTTTAGTTGTTTTTGTTCAAGGGGCGTTAGATCGATATATTCATTGAGTTGTTCAATGGTAGAGATATTTTTCTTGAGTTCTTCTTTCCAAGACATATTCCCTCTTTTCAGTATATCGAGTTTTAGGTAAACAGGTTAAGAAATCGGGATCCCGTTTCCTTCAAGAAGAAATTTATGATAGAAACGGGAAATCCACGACTACCCTATCATAACTATTTTCTTTGCCATTATTGCTCCCTGTATCCTGTTCCCTATTCCCTAATAATCGGGGCAGTGGGATTTGAACCCACGACCTCATGGTCCCAAACCATGCGCGCTAAGCCGCTGCGCCACGCCCCGAGTTTTGAATTATACCCGAAATATCGATACATGTCAACCCCGCACCTAATTAACCTACTGCTGTAGATGAGAATGGAGGACGGTACCTGACTCTTTGACATAATTGATGGTAGATAATAGAATAATAAAGGAGAAAAGAATGTGATCTTAAAAACAATAAAAATTAATAAATTAACCTTTGACTATATTAAACCAAATTTGACCCCAATTTTCCACCAATTTTCCGAGGCTAAACCTCAAAATAAGTGAAAATAAGTGGGTCGCGCACTTTTATCTGACTAAAACCGCCTTTCGGATTTTTATCTGCTTCTCAACCCTTAATCTGTAGAAATATACGCCGTTTGGTAGTATTTTACCCGATTCATCTGTTCCATCCCAGTATTCAGTATGGAATCCCGGGTCCATCTGTTTATCTGCTGATGTCTTTATAATTTTTCCACTGGCATCATAAATCTGGAGCTGAACATGCGAAGTTCCATTCTTTGATCGAGGAACTAAATAGCTAATGGTCATTGATTTTTTGAATGGATTTGGATAGCATTTAAAGGCCAAGCCAAAATCTAAATTTCTCCTTTCTTCAATTGCGATAACCATCCCTTTTGAAAAGTAGACATCATAGAGTCCATATCGGGCATCGAGCCAGACAACATATATTCCTCCCTCATCGTCTACATTTATATCAGGCCAATTCTGAGAAGCAGGAGGCACTACATCGTCATTCACCCGAATATTCGGGTCTGGCCAGCTGTGGCCTCCATCTGTAGACATGGCAAAATAGATGTCATTGTTATTACCACCATTCCTTTTATCGTGCCAAACGACATAGAGATTGGCAACAGAATCAACAGCAATAGAGGGTTTGTACTTGCCTCCCGGAGTTCCATCATCTACCCTTATGTTTTCTGACCAGGTTGAACCACCGTTTGTTGACCGCGCAAAGTAGATATGCCACTCACCAGTTCTTTCATCATTCCAGACTACATAAATATTAGCGTCATTATCAACCGCAATTGCGGGGACCCCAGCATTTATTCCATTATCTATTTTTATGTTCGGCTCTGTCCAGGTATTCCCGCCATCAATAGATTTTGCAAAGTAGACGCCATCACTGTCACTCAAATCTTTCTGCCAAGAGGCATAGACATTTCCATTATTATCAATTGCTATTGAGGGGCTCCATCGATATGCTTCACTAAAATCGTTTATCCGAACAGCTGGTGCCCAGGTTAAACCAGAATCGGTGGACCAGGATATAAAATCTTTCCAATACATTTCCCTGTCATCTCTCCAGGCAACATAGATTCTACCTGAAGGTCCCAAGGCCAGGCTTGGCTCATAACAGAAGCAACCAGCTGGGACATCATCAACTCTTATATTCGGGATTGTCCAGGTATTGCCACCATCAGTGGATTTTGTAGAATATATATGAGAACCCTCGAGACTGTCTCTCCTATCCTCCCATGCGGCATAAATTATACCTGATTCGTCAACTGCAAAAGAGGGGCAAGTTTTTTCATGTGGTGAATCATCATTAACCCTTACATCCACAATCCATGTATAACCATCATCAGTAGATTTAGAAAAGTATACATCATCGTTGTATTGACCATTTCTTTGATCCATCCACATAGCATAGATAGAGCCCTGTTTATGTCTGACACGAGCTGGATATCTACAGAGTCCCTGGTCATCATTTACCTGAACACCGGGACGAAAGATCTGAGCATAGGTAAATGTCTGAATTAAGCAAATAACAATCAATAATCTTTTCATCTAATAAATTATATCTATACTTTGATTTACGTCAAGTATAATGATATCATTTGGTCTATTAACATTTGCCGAACAAGGTGCGGGGTTTCTTGACACGTTGTATTTATTGTATATAATCTCCAATGCGCATACTCATTCTCAGCGGTAAGGATGGACTAAAGCGACAGATTGGCAATATTCTGAACCTGGAAAAGGCAGTGCAAAAATACATTAAAAACAAGCGAATACATCAGGTGATTTTCCTGTATTATGATAGAAAAAACCGGTTTAAGGTAAAGAAAACAAAAAAAGATGCACGATCAATCAGAAAATTTATCCAGCAAGTAGAGACACAATGGGGTAATATCGACTGCTTGTTGATTCTGGGCGGCGATAAGGTAGTGCCCTTTTTTCGACTTAAAAATCCGTGTGATGATAACGATAAGAAAGTGTTGTCTGATAATCCATATGCCTCAAGGGATAATGATTTCCTTATCCCCGAACGTGTTTGTGCACGGATCCCGGATAATAATGATGCCGGCTTTATTGTCGGACAACTAGAGAAATACAGCAAGGTTACACTGAAGTCATTTGGTATAAGTACGAAAGTCTGGAAAAAGGCATCTGAGAATGTATACCAGCAAATCAGTAAGGTCAGAGATATGAAGGTTTCACCGCCCGTCAAAAGCAAGACATTCAAGGCTCGATGGCTCCAGAATAAGGACTTTTTATACTTCAACCTACACGGCAGTAAACTCTCAGCGAATTGGTACGGTCAAGAAGGTGGCAAATACCCGGTTGCCGTCGGCTTAGAAAATATCAAAAAAGCATCAGGTGTAGTTGGGTGTGAAGCCTGTTATGGAGCATACATTTTGGGTAAATCCTCTGAAGATACTATAGCCCTCAAGCTTCTTAGTGAAAAAAGAATTTACGGATTTTGTGGTTCAACCACGCTTGCCTATGGACCAGTTGCCCCACCGTCGAGTGAGGCTGATCTCATGGTAAAATACTTTTTTGAATATGTGAACCAGGATCTCACATTGGGTGAGAGCTTTAAGAATGCAAAGCTTGATTTTGCGCGGAAAGTGTTGAGACGTCAAGGGTTTTTAGATGACGATGACCAGAAGACTCTGCTCCAGTTCGTCTTATATGGTGATCCCACATTTCGACTAGATCACAAAATTCCTAAGAAAAAAGGGAAGAAGTAAGAATGATCAATAGAAAAACAGTCAATAGAATAAAAAGGATGGTTTTTAAAAAATTTCCAGAGTTTAAAGGAATTGACCCGAAAATATCGGAAAGGAAAATCAAGCCGCAGAGTGCAATCTACAGAAAACTATCACTTGGTACACCGAAGATATTGAGAAAAGTCTTTCGATTGAAGTTCGAAAAGAAAGTGACAACTGTTGATGAGATGGAGATTGACCGGATTTTGACCGTGACCCTCAATGAAGCGGGCGAAATAATAAAGATAACTGAATCACGATGATAAAAGGAACTGACGATACAAGGTATGCATATGTAAATGGTATTATACGCGCACGTGAGGCTCGGTTACTGACGAAAGGTCATTTTGACCGACTCATCGCCAGTACGTTAAGCAATTTTGCGACAATACTATCAGATTCACCTTATATTGGACATGAAGATATTACCGCAGGTTTTGATTTGGAGGAAGATAGGGTTGGGGATTTATTCAGAAAATACTGCCAGCACAGTGAGATCCAACAGTATATTGACTGGCCTCAGCAGATTCATAATATAAAAGTGAAATTGAAAGAGGGTAGTGATTCTTTACTTTATGCACAGCCCGGTGCGGAAATTGAAGAATGGCCTGAAACTATTGAAGAGATTGAAAGATTTGCTGTGAACAAAAACCCCTTTATACTTTCGACAAATCTCGACAAAATCTTGTGCAAATATCTATACAAAACTGCCCAGACAATGCCGTTTTTCAAAGGCTATTTTCGAATCTCTTTCGATCTTGAGAATATCCGTAGTTTTTTCAGAGCACGGCACTTTGAAAACACGCACGAAATATTTAATCAGGTATTTATAGAATACGGCAGTATTGGTCGAGAGAAATTTGTCGATAATTTAAGGAGTGAATATGATTTACTCGGTAAAAATTTCTTTACCACACCTTATGCAGCATTATTAGATAAAGGGGGAGCATATATCAAACAGAGGAATTCTTTTTTAAGATTGGAAAGGATATGTGAGGAGATTAGGCTGCAATTTTTGCATGCCGCACGTAGGATGACTTTTGGTGTCGAGCCATTATTTGCGTATTACCAGTTTAAGCTCGCAGAAATAAAGAAACTACGGCAAGTCTATTGGGGTAAATTGAATGAGGTCGAGATCGATGATTTGAAGGAGAGTATCGCTGGTGTCTGGTAAAGCAATGGCCATAGTTGGGCAGAGAGAAACAATAATGCCATTTTTGGCAACTGGAGCGCATGTTGTCTATATTGAAGAAGGTGAGGGCGCCCATGTTATTGAAGATCTTGTCGCTCAAGGCTTTAAAATAATATTTTTTACTGAAGAGTTTATCGATGAATTAGATGCTATTTTGATGAAATACCGTAATCAGACTGTCCCTTGTTTGATCCCCATCCCTACTGGAAGGGGCAAGACAAAACTTGCTATTGAAAGGATAAGAGGTGTGATTAAAAAAGCTGTTGGAGCTGATGTTTTCTTGGAGGACAAATAATGAGGAAAGGTGAAATTACTAAAGTGTCAGGGCCGCTTGTTGTTGCGAAAGGCATGAAAGGTAGTAAGATGTATGATGTGGTTCGCGTGAGTGAAGAGCGTTTGGTCGGTGAAATAATCGGACTTTATGCTGACACCGCGTCAATTCAGGTATATGAAGAAACATCGGGTATCGGTCCAGGTGAGCCGGTTTACATAACTGATGAGCCCCTTATTGTCGAGCTCGGTCCTGGACTTATTGAATCAATTTTCGATGGTATTCAGCGACCTTTAGATATTATCAGAGATCAAACTGGTGATAGAATTGCTCGTGGTGTTGAGATTCCTGCATTGGAGCGCGATGTAAAATGGGCGTTCAAGCCACTCGTTAAGAAAGATGATAAAGTCTGCGGCGGTGATATTATAGGTGAGGTACAGGAGACAGTACTTGTTGCGCACAAAATTATGGTTCCACATGATATTGAGGGCAAGATAAAAAATATTAAACAAGGTGAATATTTAATAACTGATACGGTATGTGAGATCGAGACCAAAGACGGGATTGTTCAACTTACATTGATGCAGCGTTGGCCAGTGCGTTTACCGCGTCCCTATAAGAAACGGCTTGCTCCATCCCTCATACTTTCAACTGGGCAGCGGGTGAT
>JAUWLY010000140.1 GCA_030613445.1 Candidatus Stahliibacteriota bacterium
TCACCGAGCTAACCCTGACTGAATGCGCGCTCTTGATCGCCCTACCAAAGTCACCTGAGAACTACTCCCCGTATAAACATCCGGTTATTGCAAAAAAGAGAAGGGACTTAGTATTGAGGGTGATGTCTGAGAACAATCTTATTTCCAGCGCTCAATATGAAGAAGCAGTGGAAGAAACAATCATCGTCATCGAACATAAAGAGCAGAAGCGTTTTGGTGAATATTATGTCGAAGAAATAAGAAGGTATCTTCAGCTCAAGTATGGACCCGAATTCCTTTATCGCAGTGGCGCACATATCTATACGACATTGAATACTGATATCCAAAAAGCCGCTGAAGAAATCGTGGAAAAACATCTGGTGCAGATTGAAAAAGATTATAGGTTTAAAAACACAAAAGCGAAATTCGATTCAATAGGTCTGGATGATACATTGAAATACATACCTTATCTCCAGGGTGCGCTTATTGTCATGGATTACCACACGGGTGAAGTCAAAGCCTTAATTGGCGGTCGAGATTTTTCCCAGAGTAAATGGAATCGTGCAACACAAGCCAAACGACAGGCAGGCAGTGCCTTCAAAGTCTTTGTTTTTACTGCCGCGATTGATAACGGGTTCACACCGTCTGATGTTGTTCTCGACCTACCCATTGTCCTTGAAGTAGCTGGTATGGATAGCATATACAGACCGTCTAATTATGACCGTAAATTCATGGGTCCAATTACCATAAAACAAGCGCTAAAACATTCCAGAAACCTTGCGGCAATCCGTTTAATACGTAATATCGGACCAGAACTTGTCGTACAGTATGCCCATAACCTCGGTGTGGGTTCACCGCTGCTTGCAGTCGTATCTTTAGCTTTAGGCTCTTGTGATGTCAATTTGATAGAAATGGCTAGCGCGGTTGGTACAATAGCCAATTTGGGAGAAAAAATCGCACCCAATTATATACGGAAGATAACTGATCGTGATGGCACGATCATTGAAATGAATAGCCCCTTCCCTGAAAATAAACTGTCGCCGCAGATCAGCTATATCATGACCAGTATGATGCGCTCGGTAGTCGACGGCGGCACGGCTTATCGCATAAGAAGATATTTCAAAGGACCAGCTGCAGGAAAAACAGGTACGACCAATAATTATTCTGATACATGGTTTATCGGCTACACACCTAAGTATATTTGTGGAGTATGGGTTGGTAATGATAACAATGACCGAATATTCAGAGGAGCAACCGGCGGTAATGTTGCAGCGCCGATCTGGGGCGATCTTATGGATGAAATAAGCAAACCACCTTACGGTGTATTCCCCAAACCCAGTGGGTTAGTAGAACGCCGCGTCTGCTCACAAACTGGTCTTTTGGCACGTCAATTCTGCCCCAAAGCGAGCGAAGAGGTCTTTATCAATAGCACTGAGCCAAAAGATTCATGTGATATTCACGGTTTTGAAGGTGGTTTCGATTATCAGGACGATTTCGAAAAGATCAACGATTTAGATACTGATAGTTATTAGCAACGCACAGATCCCTGGACCACAATAATATCGCGCTACTTAATCATCACAAATCTTCCTGCTGAGCTTAACCCGTTGATCTTCAAATCCACAAAATAAACACCAGACGGTAACTCACCTTGAAAAACCGTATTATGATGACCGGGTTCAACAACTTTGTTAACGAGTTCCTCAATCACTCGACCAGCGCAATCGATAATTCTTATTCTTACATTACTCCTGCTGGTTAGGTCATAATTGATTGTAATCGGGCCTCTTGTAGGATTTGGATAGACAGAAAACAAATTCAACTCCTGTAGTCTTTTGTCTTCGTGAATCATCCCTACTTCATGATAAGACCATATGCCACTGTGTTGTGTGCCCAGAAGCGGATAATAGCCAAGCGCCAAAAACATTGTTCGATTTGTGTTCAGAAGCCCATCCTCAGGAAACCATGATGATGCCTGATCGAGTGAACGATAAACACCCGGGATACCAGTCCCGAGAAGTGGTGTTGTTGCCCATATCGAAGTGCTGATCGTATCGACCATTACCCTCGGGCGCATGATCGGTGGGTCAGGGAGACCACTACTCATCCTCACCCACTGAGCGCCATAATCTGTCGATCTATATATACCAGATAAAGGATCGAATGTCTCCAGGCCACATAAAGCAGCATAAACAATATTATGATTTTGAGGATCAACATCGATCATCATTACATCTGACATATTAGAAAGACCGTTACTCCGGTCAACCCAGGTTTCTCCTCCATTATCACTATAATATGCTGCACATGCAGTCGTTGCATAAAGACGATTTGGCTCAATAGGATCAACTTCTATCCAATATAGATGATGAGTGCTTTTCCTTACCCATGTCTCACCTGCATCAGTACTCTTGAATGCACCGTAAGAAGTTGCAAGAAATAAAGTGTCATCTGTGTGTGGATGGATAGCTACCCAGTAAATGCGATGTCCAGAAGGTATTGTATCAAGCCCATTTGTCTTTTCCACCCAGGTCTGCCCACCATCAGTAGATTTCAAAACCGCATGATAATAATCAGGTCCAGTTCCCCAAAAAGTTGCATAGACAATATCCGGATCGAGCGGTGAGACAGCAAGACCGGCTGGGAAATATTCAGTTTGATGTGATTTCCCCCAGGTCAAACCCTGTGGGTCAGTTGACCAGGTTGCGCCGCCGTCAGTGCTGCGCCATACGCCGACCATACTCGTTGAAACATATATTATATTCGGATTTGTTGGTGCAGGTGCAATAGTCCGTATTATCCCCTGACTTATCCCGTGAGAAGAGAGCTCCCATATGCTATCAGCAGGAGTGAGAATACATACGCCAGCACTATAACATCCTGCAATAACTTTATCTGGATTATTCACTGGTACCTCGACGTCATTGATCCAGCTGTCAAAGATCTGGTCTGATCGATATTCATACCAGGACTGTCCGAGGTCATCACTCACACGGATTCTTCCATTACCTGCATAGCCACCCACATAGATTTTCCTCGAAATCGAGTCAAATGCGATCGTTGTGTTATAAGAACCCGCAAGTCCCAAAGAATCATAGACATTGCCATTATTCCTCAACCTGAACACACCTTGTATTAATCCAGCAACGTATAGTGAATCTGGTGCTTCAGGGTCAGCTACAATATCATAGGCATATTTGTCAAATGGCGTATTCGCCCAGGTCTCACCTTGGTCAGTGGAAATCAAAACTCCAAGTTGTGTTGCGGCGAAAATAGTATCAGGTTGATTTCGCTTAAAACAGAAAGCCCTGCCATTTGTAACACTGTGTTTCAACGTCCATGAATTACCACTATCAGTTGATTTATATATCCCGCCACCTATTAATAATGCATTATTACTCGATCCGGGAAAGAACTTCATGCCGCGAATATGACTTCCAGCATATGAAGTCGGTGTCCAATTTTGACCACCATCTGTGCTACGGTATACTGAATTCCCACCCAAGAATGCAGTGCCGCAAAGTACTATATCGTGATCGATTGGGGAAGAAGCAATAGAGTTCATGCCATTTCCAATCGCCGGATCTATCCCTGCTGCTGAAATTAACCAGGTTTGACCACCATTAATCGATCGATACATCCCACCGAAATTGCCATACCACGTACTCGCCAAAAGATTTGTGCCGGTATGATCAAGGATTTCAACATCTGAAATATAACCAAGATACGGTCCGGGCAGTTGATTCCACTGCCATTGGGACAATAAGAGTGCAATTAATAATATGTTCATATACTACCTCCCTGAAATACTTAAGTGTAGACAGAAATGGGTATCATGTCAATATGTTCTTCACAACCAAGTAGTGGATTGACAAAACAACTACGATGACGATTGTTGTCGATATTTCACCTTTACAATTCACTAATTTAAAGTGTGCTTTTTCCTTGGGTAAATCTTTCAGATAATTCGATTCGCTCATAATAATAAGCGTATACACGAGCAAGAACACAACCATAACAAGAACTCCAAACCATATCGCTGGATTAAAGAGTAGAACAACACCTAAGACAAGAAAAAAGTTTCCGACATATAAAGGATGTTTTAGATATTTATAAGGAGCATTGATTATCCAACGCCCGGTGGAAAAATTTGTCGCTCTGGCTTTTTTGCCGATATATCCGGCCGCCCAAAATCTGATGATCAATCCGATAAATATTATAAAATAAGGGATGATATTAATATGTCCAGGTCTTGAAAGAATGACGAGTAGGATGAAAAAAGGGACAGCGATCCAAGCTCGGAATTTATAGAGTAGTTGTCCAAACCGAATGATTAAATTATTCATTAATAATCCTAAATCAAGCTACAAATCCCAAATTCCAAGATCCAAGAGTTGAAAATAATTGGAGCCTGGTTCTTGGAGCTTGGTTCTTGCTCAATGCCGGGAAGGGGATTTGTCCCGATTCCACATTATATCCTTAACTCAAGGAATCGGGATCCCGTTTCATTAATGCAAAATATTAATGATTGAAACGGGAAACCCCTAGCCATATAACCAACACTCCCTGCTCCCTATTCCCTATATCATGCCGGGAAGGGGATTTGAACCCCTACACCCTTACGGGCACTAGGTCCTGAACCTAGCGCGTCTCCCAATTCCGCCATCCCGGCTTTTTTTTACAAATATCTACTATCTCGCATCTATCATCTAGTATCTATCCGGTCTAGTATCTAGCATCTATCATCTATTTTCTCTATTATAATCAACAATATTTACGTGTCAACGCTCTCCGCCCAACTCCCTTGAGTAAAGCAGTTACTAAGTAACTAAGTTATTAAGTTATTTGGAGCTTGGGATTTGGCTCTTGGTTCTTGGCAATCGCCCTACTCCCTATTTATCCCGCCTGTTGTAAATCTCGCCTGGCCCGTAGTGTAAGGGACGGGGAGCGAAGCGAGAGACCCCGTATAATGGCAAAGTTATTATATCAGGGGTCATCGTCCGATTTAATCGGACGATCCAGTCTTTTATATTTTGCGCCTTAGTGTCTACTCCCTACGCCCTACTGTCCACTCCCTTTTTACTCTTCGAGCGAGTAGCACGAGTCGAGAAGCTCCTCGTTCTACGTAGTGTGTTCTCCGTTTCACCGTTTCTCCAGTTCTCTTTCTACCATCTACAATCTAACATCTGAAATCTGCAATTAGAATGTCCCCTTACCCACGTGTGAATTTTATTTATTTTTGAAACTTTGTGTGTTTGTGTATGTACATTTCCTTATCAGCAATCATGATTAGCTGATCTGCAGATTTATCATTAGCCGGATCATATTCTGCAAATCCACGGCTCAAACTGATAGAATAAGGTTTTGTCTCCTTAGCGTTAAAAGAATTTATTTTCCCATCTATTCTGTTCCAAATATAAACAGCTTGTTTCATTGCACATTGTGGAAATATAAGGAGGAATTCATCACCTCCCAATCGACAGATTATATCTATTTTTCGAAGTACTTCTTTTATGATTGCACTTATGGTCTTCAAAACCTCATCACCTTCTGCATGACCATAGATGTCGTTGATTGTCTTGAGAAAGTCGGTATCTACGTAACAAACGCATAGTCTCTGTTTGTTTCTCTGTGCTAATTGAAGCTGCTGTCTAAAAAGAAGCAAACCCGAGCGTCTATTGTAGACATCGGTCAGTGCGTCTGTTGTGGCAAGTTTTCTTAATTCCCCTTCGACGCGCTTACGCTCAGTAATATCTCTGGTAATCGCAATATAGCCAATGGGGTTACCAGAAGAATCTCTAAGTACGCTGGCGCTTAACTCACCGGGGAATTCTAAACCATCTTTCCTAACTAAAGTATACTCCACACCTTTAATCGAACCTTCTTTTATTGTTTTTTGCATATTTGCCACTGCTTTATCATGATCACACGGTGCGATGAGTTTAAATGCACTTTTCCCCAACAGCTCGGTCTTCGATTCATAATCATGAAGTTCAAGGGTTCTTTCATTAACATCAGTAATAACACCTTTCATGTCTGTCACAGTTATCGCGTCGGTAACATCCTGAAACATCCGACGAAACTTCTCTTCTGACTCTCTTAGCGCCCTTTCTGCGTGTTTGCCCTCACTAACATCAATGAACGAACCAATTATGCAAATTGGCTTGTCGCCATCATCTTTGACTGTACTACCTGAGATTTGGGCATCGAAGGTGGACCCGTCTTTTCGCACGGCAACAAACTCACCTATCCAGTAACCTTTCTTGCGTAGTATATTAGCAACTCGATTGGCTTCATCCTTTGATTCCCAAAATTCTACAGCAGATTTCCCGATAACCTCCTTTTCATCATTGTATCCCCACATTTTCAAAAATGAACTATTGACGTAAGTCAAATTGCCCTTTAGATCAGTAATTCCAATTGCATTAACAGATGAACTTATCGCATGATCTTTGATCTCCAAATTCTGTTCAATCTGTGCACGTTCAAAGGTACTTCCGATGATCTCAGAAAATAACTGCAAAAGCAGAACTACGCTGTCAGACCATGACCCCTTTGCTTCTACATTATCGAAACCAATAAACCCGCCAAGTTCATCTTTGATAAATACCGGAAATACCAACAGTGATTTGATATCTTGTTGTTCCAGTATCGACCTCTCAGCCTTTGCTTCCGCCGGCATCTGGGCAATGTCAGTGATCTGAATCGTTTCTTTCTGCTGAAGTTTTTTCATCCACCATGGAAACGTATCAGTTGGGAGATTCTGAAGATTATTAATTTGTGGAGTTACACCATCTGCACACCATTCATGGGTATTAGACATCTTTAATCCTTTGTTACGCAAAAGAAATAGATACACGCGGCTTGCGCCGCTTGCCCTGCCTAAGTCGGCCAATGCATCATTGATGGCACAATCGACATCTCGAGTACTGATAAGATGTGATGAAATCTCTGAAATAACCGTTATAAGATTCACATAGCGATTGACTACATCCTCAGATAAAATGTTTTCGGGTACGGATGTTTTTAGTTGCGTGAGCAACTCGTGCCGCTCATCTAATTCATTTACGCTTTGTTCCTTAGACTTATCTGCATTCTTCATGGTCTAATTATGCAAAAAAGTCTTACAATGTCAATATGCGAAATCTGGTCAAATCTTCAATCAGGTTATGGGGTCAAATCCTCCCAGGGCTGGATAGGATTGACACAGCATTGAAAATAAATACAATTCTGTAATGAAAACCGATGTGGAATACTTTGAGTTTATGTGGCCAATGAAGCACTTTTTAATCA
>JAUWLY010000269.1 GCA_030613445.1 Candidatus Stahliibacteriota bacterium
TGTTTGCCGCTGGTGATATTCGGGCAGAGACGATTCGTCAGGTTGTCACTGCGTGTGGTGATGGAGCCGTAGCAGCAATAAACGCCTATCATTATATTAAACACGAATAATAAATAACCACGAATTTTTATCTACACTAATTCACCCTAATATGATTAAGGCAATTAGGGGCAATTTTACACAAATTTACCCCTGTGAAATAATACTGTTCTAAGAGCTATACCTCATAGATTAAGGTCTTTTACTGACCCATGGCTTTTATCACTGTTAGAAATGTTATATTTCACGGGGTAAACACGAATTTATTTACACGAATAATTAATTGGGTTAGCCCCGCGCTTTTGTAAAAGTGTGGGGCTAACCCAATAACTATAGTATGTTGTCTTACTTCAGCCAGATTATCTTTGAAGTACTTATTTTATTACCTGCCTCAACTTTAACAAAATAAACACCCTGAGCCAGAGATTTTAGGTCTAATGAGAGTTCTCCAGCACCATTTAACATACCGTAATTTTTATTCTCTACTAGCCGACCCAATGCATCATAAACCTTAATCCGCATTGATGTTTCTTTAGCAAAACCATATTTGAATGTATATGGACGACCACGTGAAATCACAGGATATATTTTGATGTCAGTCACCAGAACAGGAGAAGGCATTTCTTGAACACCAGGCCAGTTCCAATAACGATCATATGCAGTATCTGCATTAGCTTGTAAATCACTTAGATTATCACCACCAATGATCGCAAAAGCCGCAATTGCCGTTTCTCCAGGACCCAATGTAAACGGGCCTGCAGAGTTGCATGTTGACCAGTCATACAAACGATTCGAAGAAGGATTCTGAAGAGTTCCATCCATAAATTGAATCTTGATACTGTCGTTAGGCAAACCAGCGGGATAAACATATATATCATGATCAATTAGTGCCAAGTTCGCTGCTGGGGTTGAGCGCGGAGGATCCAATATCGCTACACCTACATAGGGCGTATTCTCATACATCCAGGTCAGATTACGCGAAGCCTCTGAAGAACCCTGATTATTGCTGTAATTACCTATGTCCCAATCCATAAAGACAGCGGCATACAAATCAGTAAGTGTCTCAGTACCTTCATTGATCAGTGAGAACTTCGTGATTACAAAATCATTTGCTGTGGCATCGTCCCATGCCCAGGAAGACTGAAGGCAGAGCAAACCTTTTGCCGATGGGTGACCTGAATCGTCATAACGCGCTGTTGCATACTCATCTCGATTGTTCGGACCCGGCTCGTACATCATAACCATTCCATCAGGTGAGATTGTTGTCTCCCAATCAGTATCATCGTTGACTGGTCCCATGTAACGGTCAACACAATAGCTGGAATCATTACCTGCAGCAAAACCACCATAAAAGAGATGAGTGCCGCTTGAGGCAGGATAGCAGAATCCATCACCTTGAAGCTGAGCTTGACTCATATAACCGAGCGCACCATAGCGGGTGACAGTAAGCTTACAATTACCAACATCATGAGTCTCCCAGTCAGCACCGGTTACTTCGCCGACTATGATACTGAAGTTGCAGTTAGTCGTATAAGCGCCACCATTTGCCTCAAGATACACAATCATTGGAACTGTTGTCCCTGGTGGCATTGAACCTGATGCACTGAATTGGAAAGTCCCCTGAGCTGTTCCACCATTTGCTGCGATCGTACCATAATTAGCAACAGAATCGATTATCGTAATATCAATGGAGGATGTTCTTAATGTCCCAGTAGCCGCAGTAGCATCCAAGTTACCATCGTTTCTTAATTCCACTGTTATATAAACGGTTTCACCCGGGTCAACTTGACCATTATTATTACCGCCACTATCATCTATTGTATCAGATGCATAAACGACATTTGGCTGTGCTTCAATATCTATGTCACCCGTGACAACGATCGCGAACGGCTGCGGTCCTTGAGGACAATTGTTTCCATCAATCCTTACAGCCCAATAACCAGTTAAAGGTGTATTTATTCTTACACATTCTTCAACATTAAGTGTGTCATAAACACCACCAGTTACTGATTGCCCGGATGAATAGACATTTCCTTTGTACACATTAGCACCAGGATCGGTTACTGTAAGATGAAGGTCATTTATTAATTTAATGCCTGAACCAGGGGTTGCTGGATAATCAGTCCAGATTAGAGCAACCCTTATTGGTGCAGAGCCTGAGAGAACATTATACGTATATTCAACATACTGACCTGTGGAGAGTCCGGTCTCCTGGTCAATGATTGCTAATTTTTTTGTATCGCCAGAAAAGTATAAAACGCTGTCAAGATCAATCCTTCCCCAGCCAATATGATTATTAGGCACATTAGTATATCCAGTCATTGAAGGGTCTGCGCAATTAACAAGCATTGCTTTGAGTAGAGCTGCTGAGGGTGCAATTGAATCTGTTGGATTTGCTGATCCTGTTGGATACCAACCATCAGAAAAATACTGTCTTACAAGAACAGCTGCACCAGCAGCACCAGGAGACGACATACTCGTTCCTGATAGTCCCCAGTATCCTGAGTCAGTTCCTCCATAAGCAGAATAGACGCTTTGACCAGGAGCAAGTATTGTGGGTTTATACCGGCCATCCTGCGTTGGACCACGACTTGAATAGGAGTATATTGATTGATATGAAGCGCCATTGCGGCAGCCTCCTACTGAAACACAATTTTTAGCAGTTGCTGGTGGAGTAACAGTCATTGTGCCAGGACCATCATTTCCATTTGAGAAGAAAACCAGAAAATCCTGATGTTGCCACATAAACTGGTCAAGTTGAGAACATCGTGCATCGTATACACCAAAACCAGCAGATCCCCACGAATTAGATATAAATTTTACACTACCTGCAGCATTGCCATTATAGGGTAAGATGAAAAGATCATTGAGATTGGAATACATATGTATATATCCATCATTTGAACCTCCGCCATCAAGAAAGTAGATACGGCTGTCTATTCCCACACCATCACGTCCGCTCGGACTGCCCATTACATCATCATTACCACACGCAGTACCTGCAGTATGGGTTCCATGATAAGCGATATGTGCTTCATCGCCAAAATCATTCCATCCCGCCCCCATAGTGCTTGCAGGGTGATATGCAATAATCTTTCGGTGTGTTGGATAATCACCCCAGGTTGAAATCCAGCTACTTGATGTGTTTCTAAAGGCATAGTGTGAGACTCGTATTCCACTATCGCATGTACTCAACAATTCACCGTCGCCAGTAATACCCATATCCCAGATCCTGCGATTGCCTGATGAGGCGGTTTGCAAAATCCACTGGACATTGTCGTTATATAATACTGTTTCGTGCCATGGTTCTATCCAGTTAACCTCTTCGATCTGTGCAATTTCCGGGACTGATGAAAGGTCAATTTCAGCAATGATAAGCTTATCCCATTTGCTTTCAGCAGTATCAATAATCTTTGCACCAATTGTTGCTAAGAAATCAATAACTCCCTCTAATTGAACATCAGGATATAATAAAATCGTTACCCTTGAAATACCCTGCAATGTTCTGAATTCATCCTGCCCAGACACTTTATATGCAGGCTGATAGAGTCCTATCCAGTCAATGAATTCGATATGTTCAATCTCGGTTTTAGTGATTTCATTCATTTTTATTAAAAATGCGTAATTGGGAATGTAAGAATATACCTTTGCTCCGGTTGCCTCTATTCTTTTCACATATTCTGGGTAGACCGGTCCATTGTAATGGATAATGTAATAGTCTGATTGCTCTAATGTCAGAGATTTTGATAATTCAGGTTCTCCTTTTCGAATATCAAATTTTATTCCATTAGAGAAATAAATCCAGTTTGCATTTTCATAAGGTGCTGGTGTAAATTGATGGATTGTGCCTCCGCTTATAACACCGTAAAGATCTTCAGATCCTACGCATAGTGTTACAATTAACCCTACGGCAAGAAGTATTTTTCTGCCCATTTTATCTCCTTTTTTGTTAAGACTAAAAAGTCTTAATGGTTTTAGAACTATTGTTCAAACTTTAACAGCCTATATCCACAAAATTGATCTTAAGGTTAGGGTTAGGATGCTGGAATCTTGCTTCTAAACCCAAACCCATCGACCATTTTTCCTCAATTGCCTTCAATTACCCTGTCCTCTTATCTCAATAATATTGCCTTTTCTGTCTTTTTATAATCACCTGCTCTAAAATCAACAAAATAAACACCAGCAGGAACCTTTCGATCATTCTGGTCTGTACCATCCCAGACAATAGATGATTGCATATTGCAGATTTCAGATTGCAAATTGAAATCTTTAACTAATCTACCACTTACATCATATATTTTCAACTCT
>JAUWLY010000286.1 GCA_030613445.1 Candidatus Stahliibacteriota bacterium
ACACCAGCAGGAACCTTTCGATTATTCTGATCTGTACCATCCCAGACAACAGATGATTGCATATTGCATATTTCAGATTGCAAATTGAAATTTTTCACTAATCTGCCACTTACATCATATATTTTCAACTCTATGCTCTCTGCACCTTGCCCTATGCTGAATCTAATTACTGTCATCCGTCTAAATGGATTCGGATATAATGCACACAACATGGTGCGTGATGGAAGAGTACTCAATCCCTTATGTTCTTCAATGCCTACACCAGGCGGATAGGTCGTGTATTTCAAGGCGAATGAATCAGTTATGGGCATTGCCAGACTGTCATACGTGCCGTTAAAATAATACTGTACTCCGACAGTTTGAGTTGAATCCTCAATACCGACTGTAAGGCTAACTGGCTGTTGCAGAGCCAATAGATACTGGACAATTATCTCACCATCACCAGTCGGCGTCGGACAATAAACAGGATCATAAAGAATTATTTCAAAAGTCTCATAATAACCACCAACGGGAAAATGTTCAACCCGAAAATACTCAACAATGAAGCGGTGATTTGCTGCATCATCGTAATAATAAATATCACCGGGTTCATCAGGAGTCCCCGGCTGAAGATAATCCCATAACCCGGCAATCATTGCTGGAGGACCGTAGGTACTGGGAATAGCACTGTTTGCATAAACAGTCGATGCTGTCGAATCCATGGCAATCCAACCATTGGAACAGATCGATATCCGATTATAATCTACACCATAGTATTTGAAAGTAAAAGGAAGGTCAACAATGACCGTCTGGTTACGATCTAAATCTAAGGATACACCAGGATTTGCCGTCTGTGTAGTATCAATGGCAATCCATTCAAAGACTGGTGATTGCGTAGGCGGACCATCAGGAAAGTAAACATAATAATAACCAGTATCAGTAGGCACAAATTGGCCAACGACTAAGGTAAAATCTAAAGTATCGATATAGATACCATACTCGACAATGATAGAAAAGTCAACAGGAGTTTCATACGGGGTTAAAATATCAGCAGTAATATTATAAGGATCACCTGTATTTGTAGCAGTATCACCCGGGTCAATCGTACCAAAGTTACCTGATGCATCATTGATTGTAATATAAGAGGATGATGTTATTAATGTCGATGTTATATTCTCAGCAGTGGCACCACCTTCGTTCATGAGAGTAACAATCAAGTCTGCGGTCTGACCTGGATATAAAATGCCATAACTACTCATGACCTCATGTTTCTGATACGTCAGAGCTGAAGCATAGACTGTCACCTGTGGATACGATGTCCAGATGCTGTCATTAAAATCGTGGAACTCAAGGGTAAACTCGATCACATGACCATCCGGGCAATCAATAACAACGGTAAAATCGTAATAAGGATATGACAACACAGAATCATCTTCATTAATAGCACCGAACCAGCTTGAGTCTTCTATTACATTCACAAAAGGATCAGATTCACTCAGTAAACCATATATAGATTGGGCAGTTACAGCTCCAATATTCAGTCCATAAACGCCATAGTTTACACTTTCCCCAGGATTGACCTGACCATTGTTACCTGAATCGTCCACGATTGTTGTGGCTGCAATGACATAGGCGTAGTTGTTGGGTGCCACAGGAACATCAGTCTCGTAACGGTAGTAGTTTGCCTTGGTGACAGTCACTTTCATGATACTGCCCACTGTTTGTTGCGGAATCGAAATGACCACTGCAGAACCAGTTCCTTCAGCAACACCAATGATCTCGCCGTCAACAGCCAAGGCGATTACAGAACTATCATCGGCCGTAACAGTAAAAGAAGACTGATTATCGAGCAATTTTATGGCGTGAGAAACAGTGAGATTCTGGGGCACCTCTGAATAGAGCGTATTAAATGCATCACCGTGATGATGGAAAAGATGGTATGTAATAGTCTTACTGCTGGAATTATAGGGCCAATTCGATCCTCGAAGGAAATATTTACCAGATGTCATTGCCATGCACGGATTGAGATTTTCGTGGCCCATCATAGGTACTGGATTATAGATCGGATAGTCTGGCATAAATTCAGGCCAGAGACAATCATATATACCCCAGATATAGGCGTCATTAACAAACGAATAACTCACCTCACTCGCTGCATTTAACCCGTGTGCACCATAGTCAATCCGGTGAAACTTTTCAGCAAAAACTTCGCTTGGGTAGTTGTACTTACCGGTCAAACAATTAATCGAAAAGACAAAGGTAAACATCGTATTGGATAAAGCGTCGAGACTACTATTACCGTAGTTTGGTTCGCCCCAGCCAGTTTCATTACCATGGTCTCGATGCTGAACTATAAATGCACCTGAATTGATTGCCGCATTGACCCCTGAGGCAGAACCATTATCCCACCAGGTTGCGTCATATGGGTTAGTATCAGGAATATACCCTAATCCTGCAGAACCAAAGTATGCTACGATCAAATAGGTATTAGAATTTGTCGACCAGTAACCACCAGGCACTGGATTTGCCGGTGAACCGAGATTATATTCTCGTGCCGGATTCTTTTCTAAAACATTAATGAAAAATCCTCTGATAACTTCAGAACATATCTGAAACCATCGATCATTCTGCCACCCACAGGCAACCAGAGGCTCATCATAGAAATTGGAAGCGGTATAGGGAGCACGCTCATAATCCAAAAACTTGTTGATCATAATGCTCAAGTCTAATTCATCCTGAGCTGTGATGCGGGCATGGTGCATATCGGGCAGATGATCACCATTAACATCGGCATAGATATTATCAGAAACACAATAGGAATAGGTCGGCGAGGTGATACCGTATAAGTCTCCAGATGAAGGATAATCAGAGAGTAGTAAAAATGCCACTGGTGCAGGATCCCAGGTGGTATAAGCATTGTTCAAGAAGTTTTCAATATCTGTAGCACTGGAACCACCAACCTCAGTTAATGTAAAGACCTCACAAGAAATGCCCTGTAACTTACGCCAGGCTTTGATTGTATCACCCCATGCTTCAAAGACCGGATCATCAGGCACAATAATTATATACTCATAACCATCACGCAACTGGATACGTTCCGGCGTATAAAAATCAATCTCGGGCAAGGAACCGTAGTTCAAGAGATGTCCCTGTAAGATCGGCTCCCAGAACCGGCTGCGCAACCTGTCATCACCAAAATGACCATTGCCACCAATAAAATCAATTCGTACTCTAATATCCTTATAAACAATCAACTCCTTGGTCACCGAATTATACTGAAACGGCGTAATTCCTAATATCACCACATCAACACCACGGATCTGCGTCCGTTCAGATACCCGCACCGGAGTCTCCGGATAAAAGGCATTACGGCTATAAATTTTCATGTCTTTCTCATAACGAATAGGAGAATCATCATTATCCCTGGGAATATTAAAAGCAGGTGCAACTTCAACATTATGATAGACCTCAGTGCGCGAACCGAGTACTGTTACTCTCGCCTCAGCACCTTGAGGAATAGCAATATATCTGCCAGTTCCAGCAAGATTAGGCGCACCCTCGTCATTGGGCAGAAAAATTCCCGGCACACCAAAGTTCTTCATCATAGTACCATCGATCTCCATTTCTGCAACAACCATTTGATGCATACTGAAGACGATCTCAATGCCTGATGGTGTTTCATAATTTACATTGAACAGTGGGTTATCCGCCCAGTTGTTATCGAATGTTACTACCTCGTCAGCAAAACTGACGGTAAGTAATAACACTGTAATAATTAATATTTTACGCATAGTTTATTTCCCTTTTTTTTACGCGAATATCCACAAAATTGGTCTAAAAGTTAAGGTTAGAATGCTGGAATCTTGCTTCTAAACCCAAACCCACTTACCATTTTGCCTCAATTGCCCTATCATATTATCTTAATAATATTGCCTTTTCTGTCTTTTTATAATCACCTGCCTCGAACCGCACAAAATAAACACCAGCAGGAACCTTTCGATCATTCTGGTCTGTACCATCCCAGACAATAGATGATTGCATATTGCAGATTTCAGATTGCAAATTGAAATCTTTAACTAATCTACCACTTACATCATATATTTTCAACTCT
>JAUWLY010000340.1 GCA_030613445.1 Candidatus Stahliibacteriota bacterium
AGTCACAATAAAACGATTATGGACCGGCTTCTTAAATTCGGGCAAGCGCGGCTCTGTCCGCCTACCCTTGAACAGGTGGGTGCGATAGCCGCATACAAGAATATCGATAAATACTTACGACCAATGATTGAGGAATACGAGATGCGGCGGAATTTGTTATTCAAAGGACTGGATACTGTTCAAGGCGTTTACGCACATAAGCCTGAAGGTGCTTTTTATGGTGTTTTGCGATTATCCGTACAAGATGCCGATAAGTTTTGCCGATGGCTTTTGACTGACTTTTCTTATAAGAATAAAACCGTGATGCTTGCTCCGGCAAATGGTTTTTACTCGTCGCAGGATAAAGGAGTTAGCGAAGTACGCGTTGCTTATGTCCTGAACAGTGAGGATCTCAAGGAAGCAATTGAGGTCTTGGGCGCAGCTCTTCAATCTTATAAGGATTAGACACCTGGTACATGAATCCGGTTGTTCAGCTGCAAAAATTCGGTGTTGTACTTGTTCACCTAATGCCCGTGAAACTGGCCGACAGAATTGCCATTGGGTTTGGGCTCTTATATTGCTTTTTTTTCAAAAGGAAACGGCGTTATATTGAGCGGAACCTGGAGCATATTTTTTCAACCGAAAGTATTAGTCAAGAGCGGATGAATTTTTTTTTGAAGAGGACATTTACCAATTTTGCACTTACGATGACGGATTTTTTTCGACTTGCCTCTATATCTAAAAATAGTATTCTTGAAAGTGCTGAATGTCTCGGTTATGAAAACGTGGAAAAGGCGCTTGCCCAACACAAGGGCTGCGTTTTAATCACCCTGCATCTTGGGAATTGGGATTATGCCGGTGTGTATTTGGCAGCCCGGGGCTTGCCGATGACGGCGCTGGTCGAAGTGACTGATAATGCCATGTTTGATCTGTATACAAAACACCGCGAGAGCACGGGCATGAAGACCTATCCAGTTACTCGGGCTGGTTATGCTTTTCTTGATATTATCAGAAACAATCGGATTCTTGCAGTGCTGGCGGATCGCGATATTATGAAGAATGGTATCTCCGTACGATTTTTTTCGGGGAAGAGGAATATCCCCAAGGGTTTGGCAGAAATGATTATCAGGAGTAAGCTACCAGTGGTCTTTGCGTATATGGTTCTAAATCCATCGAGTAAGCGTGTACGATATCTTGGGGTGATTGAATCACCGATTATTTTTGATGGTGATGCTGATGCATTCAATAGACTCATGGTTAGCAAATTCGAGAAATTCATAAGAAAATATCCTGACCAATGGTTTGTCTTCCATCCGGAATGGACAGAACAAGGAGCAAATGCCTAAACACGTAAAATATGAAGAAGCTAAAATAGAAGTGAAGATAATAGGGAAATTCATACCGAAATACCAAAGTAAACAGGCCGCAGGCTGTGATCTGTATGCTGATATCGATGATCCGGTCGTTCTTGAACCGGGGAAATACAATATTGTGCCGACCGGTGTTAGGATTGAATTACCGCAAGGCTATGAAGCACAGGTTAGGCCCCGTAGTGGTATGGCAATGAAATATGGCATCGGTATCTTGAATGCACCAGGGACGATTGATGCTGATTATCGCGGTGAGATAAAGGTAATTCTCTTTAACTTGGGACAAGAATCTCTCCGTATTGAATCAGGTGACCGCATCGCGCAACTAGTCTTCAACCGCGTTGTACAGGCTCAATTCATATCTGTTGATAAGTTGAAAGAAACAAAACGCGGCAATGGTGGCTTCGGTCATACTGGGATGTAATGCTAAAGATCTTGATCGTCGCGGATGATTTCTATCCGCATACCGGTGGTATTCCTGAACATATGCTACACCTGTGGCAGGGTTTGAGGTCGATGGGTCATGATGCAAAGATCATGGCAGCTTCTTTTGGCAAGAATTACCCCTATGTCGATGAGAATATCATAAGACTGGGTAGGGCGATATTGTACCCAAAGAACAAGTCATTTGCTGTTCTGAATCTCAGTCTGAGAATGCCGTGGAGATTAAGGCGCTTCCTGGAAAAGGAGGATTTCGATATTGTCCATATCCATGGTGATTTGGCGCCAGCGCTACCGTATTATGTGCTGAAGTATTCTAATGCAAAGAACTTGGTTACATTCCATTCGGCATATGAGGATAGTCTTGGATATCTGCTTTGGGAGCCAGTTTTGGAACAGTATTTCAGGAAGATAAGCGGTCTCATTGCGGTTTCTGAAGTGGCCCGTGATTCTGTCTCAAAATACTTCCCGGGTGATTATCGGATAATTCCTAATGGTATTGATACAACTCGGTTTAGTCCGGCGGTCGAATCAATGGGTTACTTGGAGGCGTTTTCGCCAAAAATATTGTTTGTCGGGAGGTTTGAACCGAGAAAGGGGCTGAAGTATCTTTTGCGGGCTTTTCCGATAATTCTCAAGGAATTCCCAAGTGCCGAACTGATTATTGTTGGTGCTGGTGTTCTTAAACGCTATTACAAGAGATATATTAAAGAACACATAAAAAGGCAGGTTATATTTGTTGGCAATGTAAGCCCCGAGGATTTGCCAAAGTACTATGCATCCTGTGATATATTTTGCTCACCGGCGACTGGTCAGGAGAGTTTTGGCATTGTTTTGCTCGAGGCGATGTCTTCAGGTAAGCCGATAGTTGCTTCAGATAACCCAGGGTACAAGACCGTGATGCAGGATGGTGAAGAAGGGTTGTTCTGTAAAACAGGTGATGTGCAGTCTCTGGCAGAGAAGGTTATCAGTTTACTCAAAGATAAGAAGAAGATGAAAAGGATGGGGGTTAAAGGCCGGGCAAAGGCATTGGCCCATGATTGGCAGATCATCACGAAGAAAGTATTTGCTTTCTACACTGAAGTGCTAAACTCAGGAGATTGACCGTGTGGAGAACTCTTAAGAGCAGAAACTTCTCGATATTCGTTCTGGCACAAACGGGCAGCCAGTTCGGTGA
>JAUWLY010000130.1 GCA_030613445.1 Candidatus Stahliibacteriota bacterium
TTTTTGCACATTGTTCGAGAACCAATGCCTGATCAATCGCCTCAAAATTATAAAAAAGCACACCTTTTTTTATCGCATACATGACATCACTCGCCTTGCGTGCAATATTATTATAGAGTATCTGTTTAGGAGTAAAGCCAGCTTTCAAACATACAAAAACCTCACCAGGTGACACTACTTCAGCACCGAGTTTCTGGCTTTTTACGATATCAAGGATATGTAATGCGGTATTTGCCTTTGCCGCAAAGAAAATCTCTGCCCGACATTTCTCGAAGTGCTCCAAAAGAGTTCTAGCATTCTTCTCAATTACCGTGCGATCATAGAGATAGAATGGTGTTTCTAGATTCTTTAGTTTATTTATAATTTTCTGTTGCACAGTCTTCGAGTATAATTGAATCTGTAGTCTTGTCAAGGCAATGGCAAAATTATCGCGAGAGAGCGATGAATACTTTTTCAGAGCTCTCAATTATAGTCTGAAATCAAGTTGGGCGCCGATTTGCTGCTGCCTGAGTGTATCCCGTTTAATCGTTGAATACTTACAGGTTAGCTTCAAAAAATCTATCGGCTTGAAGGAAAGATATAAAAATCCGCAATTACCTTGGTAATAAAGCATGCGGTTGGTTACAATACCGGGTAAATCTGTTTCATAGACAAAAAGCCTTGAAGCATATGAATCAGTTTTGAACATACCATACCTAGCACGCAAACGCATCTTGCCGATTTCAATACCCATTTCAAGACCACCGAATATTCCCTTCTCAATAGTGTCTGGTTCGAAGACATATTTTTCTTCAAGTCTCAAATCGAAAAACAGGTGTTTCATCGGTTTCAGGCGTAGGAATACCCTTGAACCAGACAAATTGATCGTTTGTGATGTATATCTGCAGCGCGCCTGAAATTTCGCATGGAGTACACCGAGACTCTTTTCGACATTTACCCGCAGGCCGTACTTAACAGTATCCTCATCGAGTTTAGAGTCAAGGGTGAGGGCAATCCCGAAATCCAAGTACCTAGAATGGTTAGTAATGTTTAGAACGCCACCGTAATAATTGTCATTAGCTTCAACACCTTTGGGCGAATAGAATCCGACTGGAAAATACTTGCCGGCAAGTTCTATGTCAAAATGCGGAATAAGACCAACGCAACCAAATAGCCCACCTATTCGATCTTTATAAGTGCGGGCGACCTCGGAGAAAAGTACAAGCGCATCACTATAGTATTTTATACCAACACTGGTGATCCAAAATGTCTCGCCGTAGAAATCAGTTATTGAATCAGAACAAATAAATGCCGGGTTGTAAGAACATAAATATGTTCGGTTAGCTACAAGTACATTACTGAACCTGTACTGCAGATCATACCCTAATATCTCTTCATTGATTCTATCTTTCCGGTCCAAAGAAGCCGAGTCTGTATGTTCACCTGACACATCAAATGAACGCCCATAGCCAGATGAATCAACACGACCGTCCAGATTCTGATTTGAGTAAAAAATGGTGAAATTTATGAAAAGGGAATCGCTTAAGGCAGCGCCGAAAAAGCCACTGTTTTCCAGTACTGAAGTATATGGTAGTATACCACGTTCTTTAACCAATATTCGGAAATCCGCGGTACTGAAAAATGAACCAAGCGGTGATAAAACCACACCTGAGCCAATATCTAAATTGTATTTTCCAAAGGCAAAAATTCGATGGTCATCTTTATAGATTATCCCTGAAGCCCAGTAATCAAACAAAGAATTTTCATATGGATCTCTTTCATTTACAAAATAAACATTGTATTCACCAAAAATACACTGCGACTTAGTAAAATACTCAGTCGAACCTGGTTGCGCGGGTATTACTGTCTTCGCCCGCAATCTCGTTGTTAGCTTGTCTATTTTGAACGGTTTAGATTTAACCGTAATAAAAGGTCTTATTTGTTCAAGGTGGAAGTGGTCAAACCCAGGGATCTTTAGCAAATCACGTGCTGAATCAAAATAACCGTATATTCCCCGATAATCAATGATCTTCATACAATCTGTTATTGAAAGATAAGGAATCCCGGTGAGTTCATCAAAACTTGCCGAATTTAAATTTACCGGGTTATCACGCAATATTTCTAAGTCCCTCAGCAAAATTTCGTAATCCTTTCCTTCATCAGTCTCAAAGATGTCAGCATCGATATAGAGAATAGATAGAAGAAAAAAGATAATCATCGACAAAATCGGATATCGAATGTGTGGGAAAGACCGAGGTACTGCTGATTGCTACCTGAATAGCAAAAGATGAAATCACCAAGATTCAATTCCATGATGTATTCGAGATAAACAGGATCTGTATTAACACCTGCACCAATACGGATCATCTTGTACGGAGAGAAAGCAGCACCAAAATTGAAAAAAGGTAAGTCTTTCTCCATGCTGCGGACTGCAAAAACGACATCGAGTTTGTGCTCTGTCCGGTAATCAAACCTCACAGAATAAGTGAGTGGTAAATAATCGACATTCGAGAAGCGTGGTATGTTCAAATTATTCACCCAGCCACTGATCTTCATAGGTCGAGTTTGAAAAACACTGCCAATGCCTAAAGAATAAGCAAATCGGTTGAAATTATCCTGCACCCAATTATTAAACAAACCGACGCTAAACCCAACTGTCCAGGCTTTCCGTAGCGCAAAACAACCCCCCAGCCTAAGCATATTCTCCCGGTATAGATCACAACCAAAACTTTGCGCGCCCAAACGATATGATCGGATCGTCGAATACACGTAATAGGTACGCAATTCGGGCAGTCCGAACCTCGACCCGGTTCCCATGACAAGCCGAAAACCTTCACAAGTCTCCAATGCCGGATTCAAATACTCCTCAAAAAATAGATTCTGAGGAAAGAGCGTTGTTTCAAACGCACTAATTAGTAATATAATAACCACGTTTATTTGTTTGTTCTAATTTTTTTCGAAATTTTATAGTATTAAGCTTTTTCCACCTTTACAATCATGTTTTCGCTACTCACAATACTTACCCTACTTCCTTTCTTAATAGTTACATCACTTATTGCATTCCAATATTCGCCATGCACAAATATTGTCCCTCCTGAAACAGTGATATCTGTCTTTGCCTCCCCGGTCTCACCAATAAATCCTTCTTTACCAGTTGCCTTCTTGGTAAATTGCGCACGGATACCCATGCTTGCAATGAAGATAAAAAACGCTGCGATAATAATAACCGCTATCACAATTACCTCCCATGATAATCTCAAAAACGCTACATCACTCTCAAATAAAATCAACGAACCAGATACCAGAGCAATTACCCCACCAATTGTTAAAATACCATTCGAGGTAATGTAAATTTCTAGAATGAACAAAAACGCCGACAGCACTATCAGTGCAACACCAGCATAATTCACTGGCAGAAGTTGAAGTGCATAAAACCCGAAGATAATACATATACCACCAACCACACCGGGGAAAATCGCACCCGGATTCTGTAATTCAAAGAAAAGTCCGTAAACACCTAAGAGCAATAATATATAGGCAATCGTAGGGTTCGTTAGTAATAATAATAATCTTTCCTTGAATGTCATTGGGATACTCTGCACTGGCTTTGATTCAGTCTTCAGCACAATCTCTTCACCATCGATCTGCACAATACGACCGTGCAATTTCAAAATCAAATCGTCAATATTATCAGCGATTATATCACAGACTCCCTTTCCTAGTGCTGTTTCTGCATCAATAGAAGCACTTTCGCGAACTGCTTTTTCTGCCCAAGCTATATTCCTGCCTTTTTCTTTGGCGATTGCCTTAAGATAGGCCACTGCATCGTTAGTCACTTTACTGATCATCACACTGTCAGGTTTTTCACCGCCCATACTCACCGGGTGTGCGGCACCAACATTTGTCCCGGGAGCCATTGCGGCAACATGACTGGCGTACAAAATAAATACACCGGCCGACGCTGCGCGCGCTCCTTTGGGCGCGACATATACCACGACAGGGATTTTCGCATTAAGGATCCTTTTAGTAATTGCTCGCATCGAAGCATCCAAACCACCCGGCGTATCAAGTTTCATGATCAAACAGACTGCGTCTTCTCGTTCGGCAACTGTAATGGTACGCAAGAAATATGAGCTGCTCGCCGGACTTATCACACCTTCAATTTCGCCCACCATTAGACTATTCACACCAATCAGAAAGAAAACTATCGATACAAACATAAAAAATTCTAACCAGATTTAACAACAAGTCAATAGTCACGGTTTTCTAATAAATAATCCGCAAAAACAAATTCTTTTTTCGTTTTAGTAAAAATAACTCTTGACAAAATTTTAATTATGATTATAATATAGCATAAAAGGAGGTAATAATGCCGAAGAGCGGTTCAAGGAAGAAAAAAACTAAAGCAAAGAGAAAGAAGGTAACAAAGAAGAAGGTAACAAAGAAAAAGAAAGTAATAAAGAAAAAGAAAAAAGTAAAGAAAAGGAAATAATTCATAGCCGAAACAGATTGAAGAAGGGGGAGTTTACTCTCCCTTCTTTGTTTTTAATCCTGCCCCATTGACAAAATGCTCGAGGTCTGTATAATTTAGCATGGATTATCCGACATTTACCATGTTGTATAAGAACCTTCAGCATAATATTAAAGAAATCGAAGAAATTGGCAAAACACCAGAACAACTTGAAACGCCGGCGGGCCGAAAAACTCTTGAAAGACTAAAATATCTCTTCTACAGTCTAACGAAATCAACGGTTGACATAGGACATAGTATCATCCTGGAAAATGACTACCGGGATCCATTGAATAGAACCGACATTTTCATAAGCCTAGGAGAAAGAGATATTATTCTGCCATCCGCTGTACGGGGTGTGAAGAAAGCAACCTTAGCATTACCCAGATTGAATGACTATCCGGTTTCTGAATTACTCGAAATAATCACAAATAGTCTCCGTGACATACACAAATGTCTCGATTCATTTGAAGTGTACTTCAACCTTAAAGACAAAAACTTTTGAGGTTTATACTCTGCATCTTCTCTTTCCTTTTTGGTGCAGCCATAGGGAGCTTTTTGAATGTCTTGATCTACCGGATGCCCATCGGTAAATCAATTGTCAAACCAGGTTCATTTTGTCCTCAATGCAAAAAGCCTATCAAATGGTACGAAAATATCCCGATCGTGAGTTTTCTGTTATTGAAAGGGAAGTGCTCAGGATGTAAGAAGCCAATATCTATTCACTACCCGCTTGTTGAGTTACTCACTGGTTTGATTTTCCTTGTGCTATTTCTTAGATTTGATATCGGTATGGAATTCTTCTTCTATTTGTTCTTCTTCTGTTCACTTATCGTCATATCAGGGATTGATTTCTTACACCAGGAGATCTTTGATATTACCGCAATACCAGGAATTATCATTGGATTGATTTTTCATTTGTTGAATGGTAATATCAAAGCAGCTTTGATTGGTTTATTTTTTGGTGGCGGTTTGATCCTTTTGATTCGAGCCATTGGTGGACTGGTATACAAGAAAGAGGTAATGGGACTCGGCGATGTTTATCTGACAGCAATGATCGGTGCCTTTGTAGGTTTTCCATTTATCCTCGTGACGATATTTTGCGCCGCGCTAACCGGATCAATCATGGGCATATTCTACCTCGTTTCAACAAAACAAGATCGAGAAAGCCCAATACCCTTTGGTCCATTTTTGAGCATCGGCGGCGCCGTTGTTGTCCTCTTCCACAACCAAGTCGTCGAGATGTTTGCACTCTTAGGAGTGTATTTATAAAAACACTAATTGGGGTCAAATCTTGACTATTGACAATAACCTATATCTCTACTCTATCCTAAAACTAACACACCAACATCAAAAGGTTTATCTTGTCAATAGTCAAGATTTGACCCCATCTTCTCCATATTTACAATGAAAATCCTCACAATTATCGGACCAACTGCTGTAGGTAAAACGAATATATCTATGAAGATCGCTCGAAAAATCTCTGGTGAAATAATATCGGCTGACTCACGGCAGATATACAAATATCTCGACATCGGCACAGCAAAACCGACACCAGAACAAAAACAGATAGCTACGTTTCACTTGATTGACTTTGTTGATCCGAATAAAAATTACTCATGTGGTCAATTCGCGCGTGATGCCGAAGCAAAAATTGAAGAAATCATGGAGCAGGATAAAGTACCGATCATTTGTGGCGGCACTGGTTTGTATATCAAAACCCTTTTCCATCCGCTCCATGCACTCCCAGAGTCAAAACGTGAGATAAAAAAGAAGTTCCAGAATTCCTTGAAAAAATTCGGTGTTGATCATCTCTATAGGAAACTGTTATTGATCGATCCGGAATTAGCAGAAAGGATCACGCCAAAGGATAAACAGCGTATCATGCGTGGCTTGGAAGTATATGAAATGACCGGCACACCACTGAGTTTACTACTCAAAACAGAGAGAAAGAAAGCCAAATACGTACCCTGCTATATTGGTCTAAACCTTCCCCGGCGTGAATTATACCAGAGAATCAATGAACGCTTTGCTGCAATGATAAAACAAGGCTTGGTCAATGAAGTAAAAATGCTTTTGAGAAGAGGATATGATCCTACAGCGAGCGCGATGCGCACAATAGGTTATAAAGAGATCATTGAATATTTGCAGGGCTATATAGCCCTCGAGGAAACAATCGAAAAAGCAAAAAGGCGAACTCGGAATTTTGCTAAACGCCAACTAACGTGGTTCAACAAAATCCTTGGCCTACAGTGGTTTAACCCAGTCGACGCTGACATTGTCAAATATATTATTGATCAATGGAAGGCTAATGGATCAGCTGGTAAAAAATAACGGATACGAGTACGATTTTATAATCGTTCCCGTACTATCTTCTCGACAAAACTAATCTCTTGTTCAATTGTTAACTTTGTTGTATCAACAACAATAGCATCTTCAGCTTTTTTTAAAGGTGAATGTTGCCTGCTTGAGTCATACTTATCGCGAAATTTCAGATTTTTTATAACTTCATTGAAATTTGATTCTATGTTTTTTTCGGATAGTTCTTTTCGTCTTCTTTGTGCCCTCACCTCTAGATCAGCCTGTACATAAATCTTTACCTGTGCATTTGGGAAAACAACTGTTCCAATATCTCGACCCTCACAGATTACTTTCTTTCCTTTAGCAACTTCACGTTGTTTCTCAACCATCCATTTACGTACTGCTGGAATAGCGGAAATTTGTGAGACAAAATCATTTACTTGAGGTTTCCTTATTTCTAAAGTTACGTCTTTTTCATCAAGATATACGCGTGTCACACTGTTCTCTAGACGCAAATCAATAGTCGTTGATGCTATTATTTCACTAACCAAACCCCTATCAATGTTGTCTTTATCACCATCTCGTTGTAGGTACTTCAATGTAATGGCCCGATACATTGCACCAGTATCAAGATAAAAAAAATGCAACCTTTTGGCAAGTTCTCTGGCGGTTGTACTCTTGCCCGAACCGGCTCCACCATCGATTGCTACAACGAATTTTGCCATCTGTAATATGTTCTGATTAGCTCCTCATAATGTTTGGACATCTTGACATTTCTCCGCTGCATGACAATCCTTGCAGT
>JAUWLY010000273.1 GCA_030613445.1 Candidatus Stahliibacteriota bacterium
TGCCAGTATCTCATGATCACCGATCTGCTCTGCGATCTTGATTGCTTCCTCGATGTATGATTGGGCTTCCTCATGCTTGTTCGTGGTGAGGCAGTATTCAGCATATATCTTACTATTTTCGGCATGCAAATTTTTGTACCCATGTTTCGTGATAGAAGCGCGCGCTTCATCCAGAATTTTCTGGGCTTCATCAAGATTACCCATAATGAGATGCAGGTTTGCGATGTTGTTCTGGACCGACGCGAGATGGGTGCGATCACCAATCCTTTCTGATGTTTCGAGCGCCTTTATTGAGTACTGAAGAGCATTATCAAAATCACCCATTTTTGTCAGAATATACCCGATATTGCCGTAGGAAAAAGTAACCGAGTGTGGACTGCGTATCTTGACGGAAATGTCCAAGCTCCGATGATGGTAATCAAGACACTTTTTCCAGTCACCAGCGTTATCATAGATGAGTGCAAGGTTGTTATAAGAACCAGCTATTCCATACCGATCACCAATTTTCTCCCTGATCTTCAATGCACGTTTGTGATAGAAAGTGGCTTTATCATAATCAGATTTGCGTTGATATACGTTGCCAAGATTGTTCAGGTTCGACGCGATGCTGTAATCATCATCGCCGTTCTCGCGATACTCAAGACTTTTCATATGGTATTCTTCTGCCTTGTCCCATTCACCCAGATCAAAATACAGAAGTCCAAGGTTACTGTACAGGCTACCAATATCTTCATCACTTTCTTCGTTTATAAACACCTCAAGTGCCTGTTCCGCAATCTTGTGTGCGGTGTCAATGTCACCCCGTTTCATATGGATCCACATCGCAGCAGAATCGAGTCGCGCGCGCTTAAGCTGATGTTCTTTTGCATCTAACAGTTCTTTGCCCTGCTCATAACACTTGAGAGCACTGTCAAAATCAGCTAACCGCTGATAGACTTTTCCCATGTGCAGGTAAACGTCAGATTGCTGGATATTGGTCAACCCGGTTCGCTGTAAAACATCCCGGTCATATTTTATCGCTTCCACGTATTCGCCGATTATGTAGTAAACATCTGCAAGTCCGGTGCATATTTTTATTTCGATATCCGGCCGTACGATATCTTTTTTTTCGACGAGATTAAGACATGTCTGGTAGCGCAGTATTGCATCCTGGTTTGCGTACAGTTTCTTCAATTTTTCGGCTGCACGGAAGTTGTATTCAAAAGCAGTTTCCCAGTATTCAGCCATTAAATAGTGGTGTGCAAGGTTTTCGTATACTTTTTCAATATTGTCGTATGACAAGCGTTCGATCGCCTGAGCTATTTTCAAATGCAAACGACGTCTCTTGATCGCACTGAGGTCCTCATAGAGTGTTCTCTGAAGTAAAACACTGGAAAAATTGTAACTATCCTCATCTTCAAGCGTGACCAAACCGCGGTTTAATGCAGAATCGAGTACATCAAGGAGAAATCCTTCATTTTTATCAGTAACTTGCTGTAAAAGAGATAGGGTAAACTGGTTTCCAATGGCCGAGGACACGGACAGGATGTCCTTCAGTTCATCGCCGACATCATCAAGGCGCCGACGCAAAAGGTCTCCAACACTCGATGGTAGTTTTATTGTGTCAATTTCATGGAATAGCCAGCGTGAACCATTCCAGCACAATGTTTGTTGAGCTACAAAGGACTTGATAATCTCTTCGGTATAAAATGGATTCCCGTTCGTTTCTTTGTATATCATGCCAGTAATGTGCACTGGTACGGCAAACCCACTAATCGTATTGATCAACAATGAAGCGTCGTGTTCTGATAATCCTTTCAGTAATATAGATTCGAATCGATGCTCCCGGCTCATCGCACGTAGAAAATGTTTCAAGGGATGTTTGTCATTGATATCCTCAGCACGGTACGCACAACATATGAGCAAAGGGAGGTGTGAGATGTTAGACAAGAGGTACCCGAGTAGTTCCAGATCAGCCTCACGTGACCACTGCATATCATCAAAAAAAATGAATAGCGGAGACTGGTGAGTCATGAGTTCGATCGCCTGGAACACAGCATCGAACAAGCGTATCTTTTCATACTCAGGTGAAATGCGTGATGATTGCTGTCCTGGACTGATCGCAACCCGAAGTTCTGGTATGAACTTTACGAGTTCAGCCTTATAAACTGAGGACAAGCTACTGAATAGCTGAGCCTGTACTTTGTTGCTGTTCTGTACATATGTTTTTATGATCTGAAAGAAAATGTGGTACGGTGGGGTCACTCCGAACTCGAATGGCTTGGCAGTTAAAAACTGGACCTTGTGCATTTTTGCATACTTCTCTAATTCCATTACGAGACGGGTCTTACCCATGCCGGCTTCACCATTAACGACTACTGAACCACCTTTTTTCGACCGCATGTTATCAAAGATCTTCTTTAGAGTTACCAGTTCTTTATCGCGATCAATGAAACCCCTGAAGTTAAGTTTCGGCTCTTTTATTGTTTCTTCTGTATCTATATCTTTACATATCTGGTTGCGACCTGCTTTCTTCGCAGTGTATAGTGCCTGATCCGCTCGTTCGATCAATGTTTCAGCCTTCTCTATATTGCTCTCATAGGTCGCAATACCGATACTTACGGTGAGGTGTAAATCGGGTTGCTCTTCATAACCAAGAAATGTGTAATCACAGAACCTGCTGAGCAGGCGTTCTGCAGCCTTCTCTGCAGACCAGCGATCAGTCTCCGGGATCAAGACCACGAATTCATCGCCCCCATACCGGCATGGAATATCCATTTCACGACAATTCTCACGAATGATATCAGCAACCTCGGTGAGAATACGATCACCACGCAAATGTCCGTAATTGTCATTAACAGTCTTGAAGTAATCGATATCGATGAGCAGAATGCTAAATGCTATGTGGCTGCGTCTTGAACGTGCGCCCTCTTGACGCAACCGTGCAAAAAGCTCACGACGGTTATATAGTTTCGTCAGATCATCAAGAACCATATATTTTCTCCCAACCTTCTTGCTTCTGGTTCATTATAGATAAGGGAGAAATCATGTCAAGATAGATCGCCGTGTTTAAAAGTAAAGTAAATACTTCGTCTTATGTGCAACCAGGGGTGGTCTGATACAGAGAAAGTAATCATCCTGAAATAGTAAGGGCGACTGAAATCCTGACACTATGGTCATAACTGATCTTTTATTTTACGGTGCCCGGACCGCAAGAACAAACTGACTATAAAGATTGTAAAACCAAGGAAGCTGAAACCTGCTGAAGCCATAAATGCCCATTTACTTCCAAATCTGTCCCATAAAGTGCCCATTATCAAAGATGCCGGAAATAAAGCGAGACCGATTCCTGTATTGAATAATCCATAAGCGGTGGCGCGGTTTTTTGGTTCGACCAGATCAGCGATATAAGCACGAAACACGCCCACAGACAAACCATAGTAGATCCCATAGGCTCCAAATAATACCCAGATTGTCCATAAATTATCGGCTATCCCAAAGAAAAAGTAAATGATTGAATAAAACAGGAATGAAAAAATGATTATCGGTTTTCTACCTATTTTATCTGACCATGACCCGAATAGCGGTGACGACACGGTGCAAAAGATATTGTACACTATCCATATCACGGGTATCATAAAAATTGTCAAGCCAGCTTCACGCGCTCTCAATATTAAAAACGCATTTGAAGAATTACCCAGGGTAAAGACGATATTCGATATCAGGAAAATTACAAATGGAGCATTTCTCAAGCTATGTTTTTGAATAGCCGATACAGTTTCATGTTCGATTGTAGTTTCCTTCACAAATCTTACAAAAAAGAGCGCTAATATACCGGGGATAACTGATAGCAGGAATACCAGCCGAACATTACTGCTGAACAGAGAAAGAACAAGCATAGCAAGGAGGGGACCACCAATTGCACCGATCCTGTCCATGGCTCGGTGAAAACCAAAAGCCTTTCCTTTTTCAGATGGATCGACCGACGTTGAGATAAGGGCATCTCTTGCCGGGGTTCTTATGGCTTTACCAACGCGATCAGAGAACCTTACCCCCAGAACAACGGTCCAGACGTTGGCTAAATATAGAAACGGTTTTGAAAGTGCTGATAAACCATAGCCGAGAACGATAAAGAGTTTTCTCTTTCTTAGCTTATCGGAAAGCCGACCGAAAACAATGCGGAAAAGTGATGCTGTACTTTCTGCGATACCTTCGATCATCCCGATAATCGCCTTACTCGCACCGATGCCTGTAAGGAATTCCGGAACAAGT
>JAUWLY010000316.1 GCA_030613445.1 Candidatus Stahliibacteriota bacterium
GATACATTCAAAAAATACAAAAAAATGGGTTTTAGAATTAAACCCCAAAGCGGATATGGCACTTCAAATTGCTTCACTGGGACACGATATTGAAAGAAGTATTGATGAACGAAAAATCAAGCGAGAGAATTTCACAGATTACGATGAATTCAAAAAGGCTCACTCACAAAATAGTGCAACCATACTACAAGAGATTTTGTCCAGCTATGACGTTGATCACGATTTTATCAGCAAAGTGGTTCATTTAGTATTGTTGCACGAATTGGGTGGGACGCTGGAAGCAGACATATTGAAATATGCAGATAGCATTTCATTTTTTGATGTCAATTTGCAATTCTACTTTCAAAGGAATTCAGAAAGAGAAACTACTTTTAGAATGAAATGGGGATACAAAAAGCTGTCGAAAGTCGCCAAATCGATAGTGAGAAATTTCAGCTATGATAATGTTGAATTGGAAGCACTTTTTAATAAGATTGTTGTGCAGGATTCAAATGATTTATGAACAATATTATTTTTGATAATCAGATTTGATATTCAGTACAAATCTACGAATTGTTGTAATCTCTATATCGCACGAATAAGTACAGATAGTGTTGATCGCACTTAAATTCTATTGACATTACGGTTTTTTTGAATATATTAAATTAGTTGGTGGATTCAAGGGAAGCGCCGTGAGAATCGGACGCGGTCGCCGCCACTGTGATTCCAAAAAGTAGCTCTCGTCGCAGGAAGCCACTGCCACCCACACTAATTGTATTAGTGTGGGGGCGGGAAGGTTGATGAGAGTTGGATAAGCCAGGAGACCTATCCATCAACATCACAGGAGAGATCCTTCGGACGAAAGGAGGCAACAATGATCCCTTTGGTTTTTCTTGTTATGTTGGTCGCCCAGCCCATCTATGAATTAGATGAGATTGTGGTAACTGCCACGCGTTATCCTGCAGCATTACAGGATATTGCATTGGCAACAGTAGTCATTGATAAAGAGGAGCTTGATAAGCTCAATGCGATAAGTGTTGGTGAGGTTTTGCAGGCTTATGCTGGTGCAGATATTAAAGACTATGGTAACCCTGGTTCAGTATCGAGCATATCGATACGCGGGATACCAGCGAATGGAACTCTGGTGCTTGTGGATGGTCATCCATTGAACTCGATAACCGTAGGTATGGCTGATTTGAGTGCGATAAATATTAATACAGTTGAACGCATTGAAATCGTTAAAGGTCCGGTTTCAAGCCTATACGGAGCAAATGGCATTGGTGGTGCAGTAAATATCATAACCACAAAGGATTACAAAAAGCCTGAATTCAAGGCTTCATTCTTTCCATCAACAACCGATTTGCATGTACCTTTCCAATCAAGAGAATTATTCGTAAAGGTGGGTCTGCCTATTGGTAAGATAATTCTTGATGCGGCAGGAACATATAGTGCTTCAGATGGTTTTAGGGATAATAGCGCTCACACCGGTTATTATTTTACAGGTTCGCTCAGTTATAAGCCAGATAGGGTGCAGATGATTTCAACATTCACCTACAATAGCAAAGATTACGGAATCCCCGGACCAATGCTTGCTGACTCAAGTTCAGCTTCTCTTTTGGACCGAGAAAAGGACAATAGCCTGCTCGGTAACGTCTGCTTCAAATGGGATATATCAGATGGTTTTGGTTTAAGCAATACCTTTTTTGCTGACCGTCGCCTAATTCAATTCCACACTGCTTTTATAGGGTGGAATCAGGATACAATCGACACTGATTATGATTATCTTACCTACACACTCGGTTCTAATACAATGGCGCAGATCAGTATGAATAGTACTGAAGTAGTTTTTGGTATTGATACACACTATGATACGCTTGAAACAACTGAAATCTCTGAACGCTACCGTGATACAGTGTGGAATGCTTCTTCATATAATATAGGTGCCTGGTTTGAATTGAAACACAATATTGGCCACTTCATATTTACACCGAGCATGAGAATCGACTGGAATTCAAGATACGATTATTTTCTATCACCAGCAGTCGGTTTTATCACACCGATTATGGATAACCTCTGGGCGAAGATCTCAATTGGCAAAGCATTCAGGGCTCCTACGTTCAATGATTTGTTCTGGCCGGGCTCGGGGAACCTTGATCTTAAACCAGAACATGGCTGGGCATATGAATTTAGGTTTGAAAGTTCTCCAATAAGCAGTTCGTTTATGGCTTTATCGTTATTTATGCGCAATGTAAAAGACAGAATTTTCTGGTTACCGTCTGATGATCCACTTGCAAATCCTTGGGACTGGCAGCCTAGAAATATAAATTATGTCTCGATAAAAGGTGTGGATGTTGAGGCAAAAACAGAAATAAGTGAAATGATAGGTATTTCTGTCGAGGCTACTTTTCTCAATGCCCGTCAAAAAAACACCGAGGTAATTTATGATAACTGGATGGTCGATACCGGATCTACGGTCCTTGAAGAAATAGAAAGAGATGCTGTTTGCACACCAAGATATAGCATGTCATCAACGATTAGTTTTAATCTGCCTGATAAGTTTAGAGTAAATCTCACTGGTTCTTATGCTACAGCACGTGTTAACTACTATCCAAATAGTGAGGATGACTATCCTAATGTGACTATGGATATGAAGACACTTGATCCTTATTTCGTTCTCAATGCAAATTTGAGCAGACAATTATTTAAATATCTAATCCTATCAATCGGCGTAAAAAACTTGTTAGACCAGGGTTATGCCACTCAATTCGGCTATACAATGAATGATTTGGATTATCCTATGCCCGGACGCACATTGTTCGGGCGTCTATCAATACATTATTGACCTGACTGGATTTTTGGGTTATTATAGATCGTGGGGTGGCTGGATAGCCGCTCTATGTGAGAGGAAAGTCCGGGCTTCAAAGGGCAGGATGCTTCCTAACTGGAAGCCCCCACACTATTAGGGAATAATGAATTATGTTCTATGTTTATGTGATAAGAAGTAAAAAGGATAAGGAATTCTATATTGGTTGCACGAATGATCTAAAACGGAGATTTGCAGAACATAATTCAGGTCAGGGTAAGTCTACTAAGGGACGTAGACCGTTTGAATTATTATATTATGAGGCATATAAAGCAAAGCAGGACGCTGTACATCGCGAGAAAATGTTAAAGCTCAGAGCAACAGCGCTAGGCCAATTGAAACGACGCCTCAAGCATAGTCTATTTATTCCCTAAAAATGTGGGGGGGAAAGTGCCACAGAAAATATACCGCTAACTACATTCGTGGTTGGTAAGGGTGAAATGGCGAGGTAAGAGCTCACCGCTTTGGTGGCGACACTAAAGGCACGGTAAACCCCATCTGAAGCAAAACCAAATAAGCCCCGTATGGAATTGCCCGTTTCCTTCTGCTTTATGCAGGGACGGGGTGGGTAGGTTGCAAAGAGCATAGTAGTGATGCTATGCCAAGATAAATGGCTATCCAAGACAG
>JAUWLY010000001.1 GCA_030613445.1 Candidatus Stahliibacteriota bacterium
ATTCGCCCGGATTATTCTCCCACCCATAGCTGTGTACCATCCCATGCCATGCCGTTAGGTCTGCCTGCATAGAACGGCGGATAATATGTATTTATTACAGAACAATTGGATGTGTCGAACTGGCTAACAGATGAGGTCTGCCAATCAGATGCCCACAAGTACTGACCATCGAATGTCATATCTCTATTACCGATAGTGGTATTGAATGAGTTTATAACAGAACCAGTCGCAGTATCCATGCGTGCAAACCAATGAAAGAATGTTTCATTGTTCCACAGATACTGACCGTCAAATGCAAGACCCATAGAATAACCAGTTGCGCCAGCTGGAAAAGAATCGACAACAAGAAACACCTGGGCAAATGACGGTGGATCGATCCCCGGACCCATTAGGACACCATCTTTATAAGCTGAGCCTGCGATGCAGATACCTATACAAAGATATAATACCAACAGATATCTAGTCATACCTCCTCCTTTTTCTATTACTATTGTAACTATTACGTCACGTATGTCAAGACAGGGAAAACAGTAGGCACCAGGAAGTATAAAGGACAAGTCATTAAGAAGAATAGTATCAGAGTAACGGAGTATCGGAGCATGGGAGAAATGGAGGATACATGTTGACGAGTGCGATAATTTATATCCATGTTTTTGTTATTTAACCGAGACCACCTGACTCTCCATTACTCAGAAAAGGTCTGACCCCACTTCACCCTCAATCCCCGGTGACCATTTGCATTCACTATTCGAGATTTGACCCCATATCACCCACAAAGGCACCGATCCCACATGCCTTTCATAAATAATAATATGCAATTACCTTACTTTGATTATCTTTGTTGGCTTAGAATTTTTGGTTATTAGAAAATAAATGCCAGGTAACAAATTCTTTGCAATCGTAGTTTTGTCCGTAGTCTCAACCAAACGACCCGCAACATCATAAATTTTAAATGTAATTTGATGATTATTATTAGATATTAAATACTGCACATTCGTAGAAGCAGTGAAGGGGTTAGGATAGACTTCTAAAAACTGAGTTTTCTTCGGACAACCTACCTCTTGAGGTACACAATGAGGAAACTTGCTGCTTGCATATTTGAGCTTTGCTCGATTACTGGACCAATATCCATCACAGTAACAAATATGTATAAAACCATCTCCGTCTATTATAATAGATGCATCGAAACCCATTAACCAAGGTGCAGAATCTACGGTTTCAACAAACCATTCATTCCCATAGCATGTTGCGTATTTGAGCTGGCGACCATCTTTATACGCCAGGTGCGGAGTGCCATTGCCATCGAGAGCAAGTGAAAGAGAGCGGGCTCCAGTTGAGACATCTTGGACAAATTCTGACTGCCAGATAGACCCAAGTTTTTCAGCATAATACACATCACTAGTATTTTTTTGATAAGCGGCATTTGGGTTATTATCAACATCTAGTTTAAGCGTAACACGGTAGCCTGTGGTCAGATACTTCGCAATAGTATCTTTCTGCCATGTGATGCCGTCCCAATATGCATACATAGCAACAAAGACAGCACCATTATATCTACTACTGTTATAGCTAATGTGAGGATATTGATTTTCATCTAGACAAAGAAATTCATTGAAAACAGCGATTTGGTCAGCGTTCTCCACGAGCTCAGTCTGCCACTCAGTTCCATCCCATCTTGTGTAAAGCAAATTGTCATAAGAACCGTCTCCATAGGCGATACAAGGGTAATCATTATTGTCAAGAGCAATAGAATTGCCACAAGAATGCCAAGGACCGTCGACACTATCTAAGCGAGTGATTTCCCATTCAAGGCCATTCCATCTTGCATACTTGAGTTGCCAATCACCACTATATGAGATATGAGGATAATCTCGTGAATCTATCGCAATTGAGGTATAACCAACCCACGTGTTGAAACTATCGATCTTCTCTATCTCCCATGACCAACCACTGAATTTTGCATACTTCACTTTATTATCAGTAAAGTGTACATAGCTGATATGAAGCTTCTGATTATTATCAAGAGCCATTGAACTCTGATCGCCAACAGCGCCATCTTCATCATCCACTGTTTCAATGAACCATACATTTAACAGTTCATTCTCAAGTCTAGATGTCACATCCATAGAAGTTATCGTGGTATCTATGGCATCACTCAGTGATTCCATGACATGTGTTTTCACCTGTCCATGGATTAATGCAGGTAATCCCAGTAATGTCATCCTCGCAACAATGAAAATGCCACTAGTCAATGAGGTAATACCCCCTAAGTACGATTTACACGTATGCAATTTCCACACCTCTACTATATAATTATAACACTTGTTCTGGTGATGTCAAGACATTACGACGAAGTCAATAGTTGTAGTACCTAGTTACTAGTTCATAGTGCACAAATGCACCGACCCCATTCGTCAGTTATTCCAGTTCTCCAAGTAATTTCTTTGCCGCTTCAAATTGGTCCTCTCGGATCATTAATATCGCTGGGTCAACTAATGGTATATGCATTGTTTGAAAACGCTCACCTCTAAAATAGTAATCAATCTTTGCATCATCAAGTAGTGATTTAATAACTGCAATTTCTACGGTATTAAAGAGTGCCTTAAGTTGTTTATATGGTGGTTTTGGCGGCAACTCTTTTTCCTCTGGTAGCTTATCGACTAGCGGTACATCACAATCAGCACATACCGTAAAACCAGACCTGTATTCAGCTTTGCATTTAGGACAAAACATTGTTCCTCATTCTTAGATTTCTCCCTTACTCCTATACTTTCATACTCCGTCACTCAAAAAAGGTTTGACCCCATTTGTTCATTGATCCTAATGAACCAATATTATTTTCTCGATATATGAGTTTCCTGCAGTTTGGAGTTTCACGAAATATACGCCGGAAACCACTCTCTGTCCAGCTTGGTCTGTACCATCCCAGACAACCTGATCAAATGAATAATTGATTAAATCCTTAAATTGCCTTACTAACCTCCCGCTCGCATTGTAGATCTTTAGCTCCATACCCTCTGCCCAACTTGTCCCGTAGGATAAGCATGTTATCCTATCGGGATGCCCTGTGCTAAATCTGATATTCGTACTCTTGCTGCACGGATTCGGATATACGGACAGAAAAGGTGTACCTGTTGCTTTCTCTTCGTGCTCTTTTAAACCCACAATTACATAATCAATAATCAGCGCAGCGTCGAGCATTTCATCAGCCCAAAAAGCATAAAAGAAATGCATACACGGTTCAGCAGTACCCCGTGAACCTTTGTACCCAAGTCCGAACCAGGAACTGCTTTGCCAGGCGTTGATAAAATCATCTCTTGCCTGGGTACCAGTCAAATCAAAATATGTATAGTCTTCTGCACTGGCATTTACTGCCTGGTTTGTCAAATATATAGGTTCTGTACCACCGCATTCATCCCAGCTTGGGGTATTCGAAACAACGCGATTTATGTCAATCTGAAGTCCAGCACCACCGGTATTGTTACGCAGCCTCAAAACCAGTGAACTTATTTCAGTCCCCGCACCTGGATAACCATTTATGGTAAATTGATTATAGCCACGATATTCCAAGGTACTGAACCCAGCCGCGGCCATGCCCTGCGAATGATTTGGACCAATCGGACCAAATAGCCAGTAATAATAACCCCAGTCCCAATCACTATAGAAAATCCGGGTCGGCGCATAGAGTAATAGCAAAGGTATAAATATTACGATATATTTCTTCATATTACCCGCCTTTAATAAAATTATAACGAAATCGTGCGAGCCGTCAAGACTTAAGTGTAATTCTGTTCAGTGTTTCGATAATTCGGGAAGTGTTTTCTCACAACTGAATTCAATTATCTTTTGATAAGTGCGAAAATTTATATCTATATTTTTGTCATTTGATTAGGACTATCTGACACAATCTTAGTTGCTTCCCTTTCTCCGTGTCTCCGTTTCTCCAAGTCTGCGTTTCTCAAAAAAGGTTTGACCCCATATCTTCCGCTTCATAATCGCCAACTCATTGCGCAACATAGTGTAAAGACCTTCCTTTCCCAGAACTTCTAAGAACCCCTAATTTTACAAGTTTCTTGATTTCTTTCAGAGCACCTTCATCCGAAAGTTTAAACAGCTTCCTGGTAGGTAGGTTTTTCATATACCACACTTCATCTTGTCTTTTATCGAACCACTTCGTAAACAATCCATGCAATTATTACAAAGATAATAATAATTATACCGTAGCTCATTATTTCTCTGCGCCTCATTTTCCTTTTCACTTGTACATTATCCAAAATTTTGTCATAAAATCAACCCCCGTCCCCTAGTTTCATTTCTGCGCCTCGTTCGTCAGTGCAAAACTTATCTTGTAGAATGTCAAGACCTGCCACCTTTATTCATGTACCATTTCTATAAATATGATCGTGCGATAAATTTTGCCATATGTGAAAGTACACGACAGCAAAATGGTTTCCTCATGCATATTTGCATCTTTCTATTAATATGAATAGATGAGACATTTTGAAAATAATTGCGCAACATATTAGATATATTTAAATCTTTTAAGTTACCATTATTGTGAATAATAATATTTCTGATTTGAGCATAGATGCAGATCTCGTCCCACGATTGATGAGATCTGACTGGATTTAAATTAGCTACTAGAGCAATATATTTATTGAACCTATCAAGGAATGATTTTCCACGTATATCCTGCAATTTCAATTCTAAATTTTTTTCTTGCGCGATGCGTTCACAAATATATCTTAAATGAGATTCAAATAAAGCATAATATCGCAAGAAAAAGGAATAGCGAAACGTCCTAATAGCTTCATTAATCCAAAATTCTCGTCTATATAATTCCATTTTCTGCTTTTTGATAAGACGAAGATGATGCTCTATTGTCGTTTCAAAAAGGTCTACGTATATTCGTGCATAATACACACTGGCGGATAAAATTAAATCCTCTATCTTCGTTATTATTCATCCTCCTTACTCTTTCAACATTCTACTATACGGCTTTTCAATAACTTCACCGTTTTTCTTTACTAAAAATACTCTTAATTTCAATAGTCGCCAAGCGTATTTCATTTTTTTTACTTTATTCTTATAAACACGCAGCCATTCATGTGGAATGCCAATTGCATATATTCGTCCCTTCTTAGGATGATTACCCTGAATATCCATCCTTGATATTATCTGTCCTAAAACATTATAAAAAGCGCTGTGTAGTTCTTGATGCTTGTGTTTACCGCTACCGCCTTTCACTTCAATAAATAACAACCTTCGCCACTTTGGATGCCAGGCATGAATATCCACCCCGTGTTCGCCAATACGCTTTGGTGCTTTCTTGATTTTCCAGCCTTTATCAATAAGGTATTTTCGAATATGTCGTTCAACTATTTTTTCTTTCATCTTTCTCCTTACTCCCTAGTGTCTAGTGCCTACTGTCCAGTATTCCTCCTCTTACTACCCAAACAGCCATTCCTCACCTCCCTTGAGATTTCTCTTCGAATAAATACTGCAATCACTCACATAATCAAAATGTCCAATGTCCAGCTGAAAGTGCTGAAGAATTGAAGTGATCTAACCCCCAGGTAGGTTTTTCATATATCACACTTCTTCTTGTCTTTTATCGAACCACTTCGTAAACAATCCATGCAATTATTACAAAGATAATAATAATTATACCCCAACTCATTATTTCTCTGCGCTTCATTTTTCTTCTCACTACGCATTACTCCTTACTCACTACTGTCCTTTAAGGTTTGACCCCACATCTTGTACCATCTTCAAGTCTTCTTAAATGTGAGAACTCAGTAATTTTAACTACTTCAGACATTATCTTCAATAAATCATTTTGGTGCGTTTCTTGATGTCTGGCGAGAAAATCGATTAGGGCTGAAACAATATTTCTCTTATACTCATTCCAATTGAGTTTTGATAAGATACTCGGATCGCTAATTGTATGCATTATGAAACTGCGAAGTTCTGCTTTATACCAATAAATACTGGTTAACGCATTTTTTAAGGCATTAATAGCAGCTGATGATATAGCTTTCTTTCTCATTCTTTTCCTCTAATAACTCTTTATAATCTCATTATGTAATATATCTGCAATTTCTTTCAAAGATTTTTCATTAGTTATTAACGCAATTTTATCAGCTAATGGTGGACTATATCGGAGTACATCTTTCTTGTTTATACCATGCCAAATAGGTAAAATCACTTTCTGCCCTTCTATTTCTCGGGCAACCAAACCATTCAATTCATATTCTGGCCAATCTTTATCAAAAAAAGCCGTTGAGAGTACAACTATACCGAATCTTGAATTTACTAATCCTTTATCTATTGATTGTCTTAAACTATCTCCAACTCTTAATTCAAATTCATCATACCATATTTTTAATCCCAGTTCGGTTAATTGTCTAGCCAATGGTCTCACAAATGAGTTCTTATCTTCACTAGCATGACTTATAAATGCATCATAGCCAATATTATTTGGTTCATTTTTCGTTTTATTAAATTCACTATCGTACAAACGTAACATTAACCCAGAATGAAAACTAAATGCTTCATCAGCGGAATTGAATTTTGATTTTGTATATAGGTTCATCGGTGTGGTGCCTCCTATAACCCACCATTCCTTATCATTTTTGTCTGTTGTGACAACTGATAATACTATATCTTCTTTTCCAAACAGGTAAAAAGTTTCATAGTACTTAATATCAATTACTTTCGTTTTGCCTTCCAACTCAACATATTCCTTTGCTCGTTTAATGATTTCCTTTACATCTAATCCCATTAATCCCTCCTTTGATCACAGTCCATTGTCGAGATTTGACCCCACATCTCCTGCCTCATTTTTATCAATAAGCCCATTGTACTGTCCATATCGTATTGCCGAGTGTATCTGGCCAGCATTCTACCAATACTACTCTTGGTACAGTAATTGATATACTACCAGAGTCAATGAAGATGTTTGTATCACGATAAACTTCCCAACAATAATCGTCAACCGTTACAGTATCGGATACGACAATAGTATGAAATTCATCTGGCGGAGCATCTACATGGAGAATATAATCTCCACTTGCGCCGGTCAAATGTAAATCAATTGGTGAGAGACAAGTACTATCATAACCACTGCTATGTAGACATATTTCACATTCTTCAAATGGTGGATAGTATAAATAAATCAGATCGGTGGTAATGGCAGATTCGATGAGCTCATCTTCAACATAGAGATCGATAATTAATGTATCACCATAATACGAGGAAAAGATACCCTGAACGATCTCGTATTCATCCTCTAATTCATGATTATGCGAAGCTGGTACGGTATCCATGCCTTCAATATAATTGTTACCAGGTATATCGCCAATATAGTAATAAAATTCAGCTCCATCAGTACCGCTAACTCTAAACTCAACGCTTTGTGGGTAATTACCACAACCAGCGACAAACAGAATTGCGCAGCCCAACCAGATATAGCCTTTCATTCTTACCTCCCTTGTGTGAGTTCATTTAACTGCTATAGTATTATTAATAATCTCTTGACAGTCAAGAGCCGATGTATAGATTCATTTATCTCATCCGTAAAAGTCCAAAGTCCAGCGGAACGTATCGAAGTATTGAGATGCTGAAAGTGCTGAAGAATTGAAGTGATCTAACCCCCTTTATCGCATAAATTCGTTTATGTATAGAGGAAAGCCTCTACCGCTTTTTCCTTTTAGTCTTTGATAAATTAGTCACGGTAACATGCATCCTCTTCTTACGCACCTGCTGCATTGCTTTATTCATATCCTTTTGCGGAACCCTTAGGATTTTATTTTTATTCCTTTGAGTTTTCAAACGAGACAACGCTTGATCTATCTTCTTCGGAGTACCGCCTCTTTCAACTTCGATTGCATGATGACCGCGAATTGCATCAAGACGACGACCACGTGAAATAGGAACTTCTTTTCGAGCGGCTTTCCCCTTGCCACGTTTGTGTGATCTACTTTCTGGCATGATTACCTCCGATTTTCTTATATACTATTTGTTATTATGCTTTAAGTCATAATGTTCTGCTATGACAATCCCAGCAAAGAATTTCACAATTTGAAAGACTATCGGAGCCTCCACTTTGAATACTCACCCGATGGTGAGCTTCCCATGAACCCCAACCGCTATCACGACCACGATTCCCCCACGATAGGGTTTTATTACACCGCCCTACATGACCATGGGTTGTTCGCGCGCACTCAGATTTGCCGCCTGATCTTTGCCATGCAGCCTTCACAGTTTCTTCAGGAGAAAAGGTGGCAGGTCTTGACATTAGACATTTTCCTCGCGGATTATTATATTGATACCAGTGATTCTTGTTCCCTCAATAGTGAACTATCGTTCATTAGATATGACCAATGATAATCGTCTACCATCTGCATCAAAGCCGTAGATTTTGTATTTTCCTGTTTTAGAATCGTAAATATAGCATACTTGTCCTGGTTTTCCTTCAGTGCCATCAACTGCTGGTAATATATCGGGATCAACTGGGTTAATGAATGAAGATGGTAGCAAGTGTAAAAAATTGGAGACTGCTTGAGGATATACACCTTCATTATCTGTAGAGTATAGTTCTACCGAGAGTTGCATAGTGTGCATGTTAATTCTAACCGCCTCTTCCAATTCTTCATTTGATGGTTTGTACTCATATTGGTCAATAACATAATAAACAACCTTAGGTGTAATGACTGAATATGAATTATTAATAGTGAGTGTAACTTCTTCATCCGCCGGAGTGTAACCGCCACCAATAAAAGCAGTTGTTGGGTTAATTTTCTGACTAGCAACTAAGGAACCACCCTCATCACGTAATGAAATTATGACATCTTCTTCTTTAACGGTCGCGAAACACACAACAAGAGTTTTCCCTGAAATTGTATAGGTTATATCTTTAGTCTTACCTGCATCAATGACTATTGTTTTTGCAATTTCTTTTTTTATAGGAAGTGCCTTAAGTACTTTTTTCTCTTCTATGATCGGACATGGTACATACGCTTGACCACCTTCCCATAGATGTCTGCGGTAACCAATTAGGTTACCTTCTTCATCAAGAGTAACTATACCAGGTAACATTTCTGAAACTTTCTTAAACTGATTACTTTTAAAACCGTATATTTCCGTCCAGCAAGCAGCACCTGGACAGATTACTATTGCAATTTCCTTGCCTTGCATGCTAGAGCAGTAGTCATTTATCTGAACAGTATAAAGACCTTCCTCGCCAGAGACAACTATATGTCTTGTACCCGTAGCACCATTCACCACAACCACACTTTGTTCACCTATCTTAATCTCATCATCAACGCCATCACCCGTTACGTCAGCCATTTTAGTCTCGCCTTTTAAGAAAGAAAACATGAATATTAGCACAAAGATGAATATTACATATTTTTTCATTTTTCCTCCTCTTTTTACAAAATTTAGTAATTCAATCTAACAAACATAAAAATCTTTGCTGCGCAAAGGAAGTTGATCAATTTTTTGTCGTGCTTTTTCCTCTGGTTTCATGTTACGTCGGTATCTGTATTGTATCCAGCACGATCGGTGGTAAATTCATGTTTAGGGTCATCTGGTGTACGCATTGCCGGAAATAGGGCCATGTTTGAAGGCGTAAGCTACTTTTGGCAAATATGTTAAAATATGCTTTATTAATCGGCATTTTTAACGTATATTTCAGTAAGTAATGTATCTCCATTGCAAATCCAGGCTTATCTGCATCTTTTTTCTTTCCTTTGAGTGTATAGATCTGCTTTACTTCGATTTTTTTCTCATCTATTGATTCATAACTTGCTTCATCCTTTATTAACAAACCAGCTGGAGGTTCGAAGTTCTTATCCACTGTTGCTTTTAGCGATGTCATTTTTATTTCATCGAGCGTTAAACCTTTGATGAATTTTCTATATTCGGATTTGGTGACCTTTATCTCCTTCATTATTACCTCTTAGGATCTTACAACTCCTGGTTTTTTCCATGTCATTTTAGGTATTTTGCTTTTTTCTGACAAGGTTTCATATACCGTATCAGGTTGGGCTATTTTCATTGCTTCTTGTTTTAACTCGTATTCTCCTTTGGTTCTGCTTTCAATTTCCCATAAAGCAGTTTTAATTTCAATTTTAATTTCCTTAAAAGTCACCCGCTCGGACAAAAGTGTTAGTGCCATCTGATTAAGGCTGACGCCTTCTTTCTTAGCCAAGCGAGCAATGCGACGGTGCAGCGAAATTGGAATCCTCACAAGGAACTTGCCACTATATTCCTTGGTTGTCTCAGGTTCAGAAACAACCTGATTTTTTTTCAGCATCGATTCAAACCACATTTTTTTTGCTTGTTCAAGATTTTTCAATGCTTCTTCTTGCGTCTCTCCTTGAGACATGCAGCCAGTCAATTCATCAATCTCAGCGAAGAATCCACCTGCTTCTTCTGGCATTAGTTTTATGGTGTATGGAAGACTCAAATAATATTCAAGATCGTGCTTTTTATTCTTAATTTTGCTCATACCATTCCTCCAGGTTTAATATTTCTATGATTTTCCTTATATAACCACGTTTTGCTTTTTTATGTTTTTTCGGTATCGTAATAGACGGGAAACCGGTTTTCCCATATACGAAATGACTTCCAGACGTAGATCTATCCAACTGCCACCCAAACCATCTAAGCACCTTTGCAACCTCGTCGAACCGCATTTCTGGTGGTAAACGAAGCATCTTTTTGACTAGTTTCTTTACGTTTGCCATTCACCACTCATTATACTATATATAGTATCACCTGTCAAGATATTTTATATAAAATCCATGAAAAATAGAGCCTTTTTCTGGTGAGATCCGTTTTCTAATACACTCTTTTCGTGTTATTCTGCTCTCACTCCCATTCACCGTCATATTACTCACTCCCCCTTCTTACTCGCGAATTTCCGCCTATGCTATTATCCACAAATTACCGCATTAGTCAATAATCCCCACTAACCAAAACAAAAAAGGCATAGCCCCTTAACCACCAAACACACGTAGATACAGCTAAGGCAACTACACCTTTGTGGATTTTTCCAAACCTGCTACTTAGTTAAAAAATCCGTCATACCCGTTCTGTCTCCAGAACGGTTCTCATACCTTCTCAATCAAATTATATGTATTATTTATTAGATGTCAAGAGACTTAAGAGTAAAAGCGTCCCGGTGAAACATTTGACTCACGGGATAAATAAACCGTACACCACCCGCTTCGCGGAAATGTGGCATGCATTCTGTTGAAGATACGCCTTCGGCTGGAAGACATGCTTCGCTGAAGAAAAGAACTAAATAGACCAGGCAAACTAAAGAGTTAAACCTATTGATATTGGATGGTGTCTAATGTATAATAAACAACAAAATCCAATGATAAAAAGACCGATAATTACGAGCTTTATATTAATGCTTGGTTTTGCAGGCATTGTATATGCCCAACATCCAGGTGGGCCACCAGGAACAGGCTTTGCGGATTTTAATGGCAAACTGAGCGGCAATGTATATGACGCTGATTATCAAGAACCGATTGAATATGCGAATATCGTGCTTTTCAGGCAAAAAGATAGCGCGCAGGTTACAGGCACAATAACTAATCCGCAGGGTTATTTTCAATTGACTGATATTAAGCCTGGTATGTATTATATGGAGATATCATTTATGGGTTATAAAACTCATACAATCAAAGGCATTAAGATAACTCCGGCTAATCCGGAAGTTCACGCGGGAAATATTTCTTTAAAATCAACAGTTTTACCAGTAGAAGGTACTGTTGTTGAGGCAGAACGTCCTGTGATGTCTTATGAGATAGATAAAAAAGTAATAAATGTGAGTAGACAGACAACGTCTGTTTCTGGTACTGCGGTCGATGTCCTGGAAAATGTACCATCAGTAAATGTGGATATCGAAGGCAATGTAAGTCTGCGCGGCAGCGAAAATTTCACTGTGCTCATAAATAGTAGACCGACAATCCTGGACCCGAGTGATGCCCTGCAACAGATCCCTGCCAGCATGATAGATAACATCGAGATCATTACAAATCCTTCAGCCAAGTATGATCCTGAGGGTGTTTCTGGTATTATCAACGTTATCATGAAGAAAAAGACTCTGCAAGGAATAAGTGGTATTGCAAATATGAATGTCGGGCTGGATGAAAAATACGGAGGAGATTTTCTTGTTAGTTATCGCACAGGAATAGCTAATTTGTTTCTTAGTGCTAGCTACCGCAAATATAGTTTCCCTGGTACGAGCACGATTGAAAACAGGACTACTAATAATGATACTACTTCCTATGTATTATCAAGTGGACAAACTTCGCGTTGGTGGAAACCGTACGGTCTGCGCATGGGAGTGGACCTGCAACTCGGTATCAGAGACAAACTGAGCCTTGGAGGGCAATATCGTGCATGGGAAATGGAGCACATTAATGAACTCAATTACGATGAATGGTCAGAACCCGGTGATACTACTCATAATCTGTATCTGAGTCAAGATAACGGCGAATTCTCACACCAATATTATTCATTAACACTTGATCACGTACATCGCTTTGGAGAAAAGAACCACAACATAGCCTTGCGTGGCGTGTACAGTCATATCAAGAGAACTCGTCTCTCTTTTGATGAACTTCTTGATACTACAGACGTAATCACGAGTGGCCGTAGAAACGAAGAGCAGGGTCCAACAATGTTTGCACAAATAAAACTTGATTACACCCTGCCTGTGCGAGAAAAAAGCAAATTCGAAGCAGGCTTTCAGGCCAGACCGAACCGCTCTGAAGAGGACGCAAAAACATATGAATACGATACTACTACTGGAAACTATGAGTACGCGGAGCAGTTCAGCCATTCAACTAAGTATACTCGGGATATATACGCATTATATACAATGTATTCAGGTACATGGCATAGATTTGGGTATCAAGGAGGACTGCGTAGTGAAATTACTCACCGTCTCATTGAAATGATTGGCGAGGATGAACAATTCACTTTAGACCGATGGGATTATTTCCCGAGCTGCCATGTCTCGTATAAATTCCCAAAGGGCCAACAGCTTATGGCAAGCTATACGCGCCGGATTAGCCGTCCCAGACCGTGGTGGTTCGAACCATTCATAACCTGGTCAGATGCATATAATGTACGCAAAGGAAATCCCGAGCTTAACCCAGAATACATTGATTCATACGAACTTGGTTTTCAGACATTCCTCGGCAAGAGTCTGATCTCACTCGAAACTTTTTACCGTAAAACCCATAATAGTATTGAACGCGTCCAGTCTTTGTACAGCGATAATGTAATTCTGCATACGATTGAAAATGTCGGAACTGATAGGGTACTTGGTGTCGAAGGAATGTTTGACGTCAAATTAGCAGCATGGTGGAACATCAATTGTACAGGGAATCTGTTTCAGCAATGGATAAAAGGTGAACTTTACGGACAGAGCTTTTCTGAAGAGAATTTTAACTGGAGCACAAGATTCAGTAATGAATTTAGAGTGTTGCCGACAACCAAGCTCCAATTCAATGGAAGATTCCACAGCCCACGACTGTCAGTTCAGGGACAACGTGAAGCATATTTCACTATTGACGGAGCAATAAAACAGGGATTTTTTAATAAGAAACTGAGCGCAACTCTGCAAATAAGGGATATTTTTAGTACGAGCAAACGCGAATATACATCTGAAGGCGAGGACTTTTATTATTACAGGTATTCTGACCGCAAGTCGCCTGTCGTGATGCTTAGTATTAATTACAACTTTAATAATTACAAACAAGAACGCCGACGCGACGACACTGAGCAAGATTTCGAAGGCATGGAGGAGATGTAGCGTCCCGGCAGAAAAAAGATTCCACCCCGAATGCTATTGCTACGGGGCAGACAGGATAAATAGGGCGAGAAGCGAAAAGAAATGACCGTAGACAGAAAAACAAAGAATGAAGCGTAGGGCATCCCGCTGCTCAAAGAGCAGCGGGATAAATCTTCTTACTCTATCTCCGATACACCGGTACGCCGTTACTCCGATACTGCCCTTTCAAGGTGAACACCTGGTACCCGTGTCGAAATTACAATCTTGACATTCTATCCATTACAACAATAATACGGTAGGGGAATATGGATGGCAATAGAATTTCATTGTAGAGAATGCGATCAAATCATTGTTATAAAATACTTAAAACCTGGTGAACAGGCAAAGTGCCGGAATTGCGGTGCAGAAAATATTATACCCGCGGATGCCACTGAGACAGATAAAGATCCTGAATATTACAAAATACCTCCCAAATATCACAAAACATATCCGATCGAAAAACAAAGCGATATCGTCGAAGTAGATGTGCCAAGTAAACCTCGCAAACCTTTCCCGGGTTTTTTGCAAACTTTATTGCTATTTTTCTATTACTTTGCAGGATGTATTATTTTACTTGTCAGTATCATTATCATCGGTAAAATCATTGGTCAACCGATACATAAAGACCCCATTATTATATTTTTTGTTGCATCTGCAGCATGGGTCCTAATCCTGTACGCTGGCTATACGAACGTGAAAGAGACTTTTAAAACAGTTTTTTCATTAAAAGCATTTAAGTGGCTGCCTTTAGTACTAATTTGCCTCATGATGCTGGGCTTACGAGGATGTGTTGTCGGAATTGGATCGATTGCCATTAAACTGAATCCCCAGATTGAAGAATTGAGTAGAATATTGATGGAGGACCTTGTAAAAATATATGCCCAGGGATTCATATGGTCATTTTTACTCATAGTCATTATTGCTCCGATATCGGAAGAGTTGTTTTTTCGGGGTTTGCTCTTACGCGGGTATCTGAAAAGATACTCTACCCCAGCAGCGATCCTTGTCACAGCACTTTTATTTGGCCTTATGCACGTTCAATACATAACGATAATATCGGGTTTTATTTCGGGGTTATTATTAGCCTGGCTGTATCTATTAACCCGTTCCCTTTGGCCTTGCATAATAGCGCATAGTTTCACTAACCTAACTGCAATAATAGTTTTTTATGGACTGTACAACCCTGCAATATTAAATGGCGCATCAATGGATAAAAATATCCTTGCTGAACTTATACTCATTGCAATCGGTGTCGTGATGTGCACGGTTGGTATCGGGATTTTAATCAAGACTCCCCTAAAAAAGGAATTGGATCCCCCGATCCCTTCGACATATAACTCAGGACTACAGCAAGTCGGGGGATGACAGTACCTGCAAGTCCCCCTGATTGACTCCCGCTGCGCGGCGAGTGATTACGTAATTAGTAATTGAGTAACTGGGTAATTAAATAAACACCCTCACCCACTCACCGGCAGATGTTAGATACCAGACCAGAGAGATTCTAGATACTAGATGCTCGATGCTAGTAAAAGACCTGGCACCCGTGCAAAATGCGTCATTGGGGTTACCCACAACAGCAGATGCTTGATACTAGAATGAGTTGTGAGGGTCAGGTCTTGACCCCGTACGATTAACATTCTACGGGGCAGGCTTAGAGACATAAGGATTGAAGCGTAGGGCGAAGACGGTATTGCGTATAGCCTAAAATATCGGAAAATTTCGATTCCCCGATTTATCGTGTTGACTACGAATGAATTCTCACTATATTAATAGTAGCGGAGGATATATGAAAATTATAAAATTTGTATCGTTTTTTATACTACTGGGTAGTATGCTGTACTCAGAACAAGCGGTTCTGCCTTATGACTATGAAATAAACTCACCGTGGTTTGATTCGCTCAATATCACTTTTACTGGCAACTGGCCATTCGCAACTGCGAGCGCAGTTGCTTGTGATTCGGCCAGAAATCTGTCGTTTTGCGGCGCTGGTGGTGGTGTCTATATCCTTGATGTGACAAACCCTTCAAATCCATCAAAGCTCACTGAATCGCTCCACACCCGCGGGATCGCAGAAGACGTTTTCTACGATGTGAACACTCAAAGACTCTATGTCGCGGATAAACAGGTAGGCATTGAGATTTGGGATCTTGCCAATCCTTCAAATCCTGTAATGCTCGGCGGCTATGATACACCTGGTAATGCATATGGTATTTTGGTCGTTGATACATTTGCCTATGTCTGTGATTATAACTTTGGTTTGCGAATCATCAGCGTTTCAGATCCAGCCAACATTTATGAAATTGGCTCTTATGATACTCCACATCTCGCACGTTGTGTTGTTGTTATCGACACGCTTGCCTATGTTGCCGATGAAAATGCGGGCTTGCGTGTCATTAATGTGTCTGACCCGTCCAACCCCTCTGAGATCGGTTCATACGATACTCCGGGGCAATCCCGCGGTGTCGCGGTAATCGATACGCTTGCCTATATTGCAGATGGCTATGAAGGGTTATGCATTGTGAATGTCGCTGACCCAACAAATCCGACCCTGGTCGGTTCCAATAATACAGCGGGCTATTCGTACGGTATCTTTGTTGTCGACACACTTGCTTATGTAGCGGATTGGCAAGAGGTGCGCATCTTCAATGTTGCTAATCCCGCAAATCCCGTTGAAATAGGTAATTATCTCACGCCCGGATATGCGCGTGATATCGTACTCGTTGGACAGATAGCTTATGTTGCCGATGATAGAGGCGGTGAGCGGATACTGAATGTCAGCGACCCAACCAATCCCACGGAGATCGGGTACTTTGAAACGCCCGGTTACGCGCTCGATGTGGTTCTCAATGATACGCTTGCTTATATTGGCGATGGAGGTGCAGGTTTACGCATACTCAATATATCGAACCTGACCAATGCGTACGAGGCCGGGTTTTATGACACGCCGGGCAATGCATCTGCGCTCTTCTTTGCTGATCCGCTCATCTATGTTGCCGACGGTGATTCCCTGCTCATATTTGATGTTACTGACCCGACCAATCCTGTTGAGATCGGTGCATATGGCACGCCTGGTCTAGCACAGGGCGTTGTCGTGATTGATACGTTATGCTTTGTCGTAGACTGGGGAGCATTGCGCATTTTCAGTATCTCAGACCCAAGCAATCCATTCCAGATCGGTTTTTGCAACACGATCGGTAATGCCGAAGATGTAGCGATCAAAGACACATTCGCCTATGTCGCAGACGGGCATGCCCACGGCACTGGCCTGCAAATAATCAATATCGTTGACCTGGCAAACCCCTTTGTTGTAGGTTCTTACGACTGCTGGCCTGGCTGGGCGCGCGACGTGGTGGTTATTGATTCAATTGTGTATCTTGCCAATGCCGGGGAATTGCTCGTATTCAATGTTATCGACCCGACAAACCCGCAATTGATCGGCACCTACGCAGCGACCGGTGCGGTAAATGGTCTTGTGATAGTCGACACGCTTGCGTATGTTGCGGTTGGCACCTCGGTGCGTTTAGTTAATATTGCAAACCCCTCAAACCCATTTGAGGTGGGATTCTATGACACGCCGTCAAGCACCCATAATGTTGCAGTCGCTGGTGCTCATATTTTTCTTGCGGCGTATCATTCAGGAATGCAAATATATGAGAATTTACTGACAAGCGTGAGCGAAAAAAATGCGAATTCAGCGGACATTCATAGTATACAACTGATGCAAAACCCAATAGTGAATGATAGAATTAACCTGAGACTACACATACCATATAAAACCTCACTCAGTTTTAGTTTATGTAATGTACTTGGTCAAGCAGTACAGAACCAAGCCAAGTCCTATTATGATTCAGGCGTCTATGATATGGTTATCCCGGTGAATACCTTACCAGCGGGCGTCTATTTTCTTACTTTAAAAGGATTGCCTCAGTATCGTACGATCAAGGTGATTATTGCAAGATAGTCCGGCGCCGCGACACAAGTGAACAGGTGAACACCTGGTACTCGTACCCATAACGACAGATGATAGATACTAGATGCTTGATGCTAGTAAAAGAACTGGATTCCCGTTTTCACGGGAATGACTGCATACTGAAACCGTGTTGCGTGGGACCTCTTGACTTTAATACACTGGTAGATAATAATAATAACAGTATTAAATGAATAGGAGGTTTTTTATGTTAGCTAAGAAATATTTACTAATAATCATGTTGGCTTTAATAGGTATTGCTCTTGTTTTCACCTCTCCTTTGTATGCGGAAGAAAATCAAGATAACTGGACCAAGATATTTAATGTAGAAAAGACGCGCTTTCATCACACAGGCAGTAATCCATATTTCAAGCTGGAACCAGGTTATTATCTCATTCTTAATGGACAAGATGGTGAACAAAGGATAAAACTCATTGTAGCTGTACTCTTTGAAACAAAAATGATTGATGGGGTTGAAACCAGAATGGTTGAGGAAAAAGAGTTTCACAATGGGATGCTGGCAGAAATATCAAGAAATTTCTTTGCGATAAATACCGTGACAAACAGTATCTATTACTTTGGCGAAGAAGTTGACATATACAAAGACGGCAAAGTCGTAAATCATGAAGGTGCGTGGGAATCAGGTGTAGATGGAGCGCACTTTGGATTAATGATGCCGGGCGTTGTATTACTGGGTGCTAAGTATTATCAGGAGACCGCTCCAGACATTGCCATGGATAGAGCTGAAATAATCAGTATGACAGAAACTGTCGAGACACCATTAGAAACATTCTCGAATTGTTTAAAAATTGAAGAAACTACTCCTCTGGAGCCAGGAGCAAAGGAGTATAAATATTTTCGTGCTGGAGTCGGACTTGTAAAAGACGGACCGCTTGATTTAACAGAAAAAGGAACGGTAAAAGACAGTCGACGGTAGACCGTAAATAGAGAGAAGAGCGTTGAGCGTAGGGCGTCCCGCTTCGCGGGAAGAACCAAGATAAATGTCAAAAGGAAGAAGTTCAAAGATCAAGAGTGAAATAAACGAGAAAAATCAACACACTGAACCTTCTTGACATAGATGGTTTTTATGTTGTATAACAAAAAAAGGAGGAAGAATGAAGAAAGTCGTGACAATCCTTGTGATGTTGTTTATTATTTCACCTTTGTTTGCAAAAGCGGCAAAAAGGCCATTGATTGAACTCGGACCAAAAGGCACACTTTACATCAATGGTGGAGTTGATTTCGGTCTTGGTGTTGAAGTTGTGATTAATCCATTGGAAAATGTTGGTTTCAGGGTCAATCTAACTGAAATCATTTTTGATCCCACGACATTCTATTTTAATCGTGATGGTTCAATTGATGCGTTCATATATATCCCATTACAGAACATGCAATTGTATGCACTTGTAGGTGTTGGCTTGAAAACTCACGATACAGGAACTGGTACACAAACACATTATTCAATTAGCGGCGGGTTAGGTTTGAATTATCCCTTAAATCCAAAAACAAGTCTTTTTGCCGAACCTGCAGTTATCATTTCAGGTAACGGCGACACTGATGTATCATTTCGTGTATCTGCAGGAGCAAGGTTCCGCATTATTAAGTAAGAGAAAAGACAGTAAGCAGTAGAGCGTAAACAGGACACGCGGCGAAGGGGTTAACGAATTTTGATTATTTTCTTTGTTATTACGCCGTCAATTTCTATGAAGTAGACACCTGGTGCGGGGTTGGAGGTGTGCACCTGGCGTCCGGTGATATCGAAGATCTTGTATGTTTTGTCTTCAGGCAGTTGCAGTGGTCCAACAACAATCGTGGCAGTAATCGGTTTTTCTTGCACTGGTTTTGCAATAACCTCTTTGACACCTGGTACACCATCAAATAATTCATTCCATGAATACCACTGCTTTACCTGAGTGTGAGCTGCTCTATAACAGCGCGCATAGCTTACACCAACGCAGGGCCAATCAGGATTCTCAATGGCAACGTTCGGACGAATCACCATGGAGCGGTAGGTACAACCGCCGGATCCAAAATCATACGTGATTGCCACGGAATTTGCTATCCTCATGATGCGCTGGGTAGTCAAATGATAATCTGCATTGAGCGAATCAGCAATTCGTTGGTATCGCCAGCAGCTAATCGGTGGATAGAGCAGGCGGTGATGGTTGGTCACGGCAAGATTCCAGGATGAGCTAATTGGTGGCGGAATATAGTTATGCGACACGAAACGCATAGTATCCGCAATATGATTGATCTCAAGAATTGCCGCTGGGACAGGATGTGCGGCATCATATGATGAGTAACAATGAATATCATTCGAACGCCCATGTTCGGAGTGGATTTTCATTGAATCTATATCATAAATATCATGCACACCACTGGCATCCGGGTCTATCAACTCAATGGCAAAGCGGCTCGATAAATAATCACCGAGTAAGGAATTGGGAGGTATAGAGTTCGTGTCAGGATGATTACCTGTATTCTGGCCCAACCCAACACCACTTTCATTAAGACATGAGGATGCGCCAAAAACACCTGCCATGGTCACATTAAAGAACCGTTGCTCATTAGGATCGCTGGATGAATAGGCAATGATCAAAGAAACATTTGCTAGTGTCGTATATAAACCCATCCGGCCATCGACATTTCGGGCAATGATGAATCCACCCTGTAAGGTATCGTCATTAGCGGTTGATTGTCCCCAACCAGAAAGACTTGAACAACCAAAAGTGGTCGTATCACCGCCCCCAGTTATCGCAAGCAAATCCTCTGTTGTCAAATCTCTGGCCAGAGTAGGATGATAAAGGCTTACTCCTTTAGCAGGTATGCCATCTATTACACCCTGTGCTTCATCCTGAAATTTTTGTGGCACATAATACTTTTCGCGGAACCAGGGAAGGTAGTCATTCTCATAGGAAGTTGGTGTTATTGCATGGTAGCTGGTATTTCCAATCCACTTATGGATATACACTGCCATTATTTCTTCAGCAAGTAAATAGCCATGGGCAAAACCCATTTCATAATTAGAGCCCCAGACCTGCAAATATTTTTGCGACGGCGGTCCTTTGGTGCGGAGCCGACCATTGCATACAACTGGTTGTGATGTAATGTCAGGAAGCGTGATATCATCAAGCCCGATACCTGCCTGTAAAGGTATGCGGCGTATTCTGAAGGCGATATACACTGGAGTCCCGGAGTAGCTGGACAATGAAACGGTCCGCTCGGTCCACGTTGAATCAGTAAGCAAAAATGTCTGCACAACATTGAAAGTCGGCATTTGGGGTGTTGAAGCGGTCGATACCATGATATCAAGTGAGCATGGGGTCGTACTTGTTGCTACGTACCAGAACCGAACTAATGTATCACTGAACTGAGGCAGGACACGCGGTGTGATCAGATAATCCAGGTTGGTATGGGAAAGTCCAGTATATGTTGTGTCATAGTAGCACGTTGCGGCATATACACCAGAATGTCCCTGGCACAGAGTGCGATACCACACAGCATCCAGAGCATCCTCATTAACGATAATCCAATTATCCGGAGGGAAATAGTTCTGTGTTTCAAAGGTTTCGGTCCAGGTACTGCAAAGGATCAAGGTCAGTATTGTTATCATAGGATATCCAGTTTTTAATTATGTCTCTAGGGGAGGGGATGTCAAGGGACCGCTAAAGCTGGAGTATGGAAGTTACAGAGTATCGGAGATACGGAGAAACACAAAAAAGAATAGTCCTTGGTCATTTTTGAAATATTGAATAATTATCTTATTTTAATAACTTTTTGAATTATCTGCCCGTCGATCTCTATGAAATAGATCCCTGGTGCGGGGTTATGGGTGTGCACCTGGCGCCCGGTGATATCATAGATCTTGTAAATACCATCTTTTGGCATTTGTAATGGTCCGGATACAATAGTCGCCATGGGCATAGTTTTCTTTATAGGTTTCTGAACCACTTCTGCGACGCCTGGCACCCCGTCAAATAATTCATTCCAGGAATACCATACTTTACCCTGGGTATGGGCGGCTCTATAGCAGCGTGCGTAACTAACGCCAACACATGGCCAGTCTGGATGCTCGATTGCTATATTCGGACGTATAACCACGGAATGATAGGTACCACCACTCGTGCCTGAATTGTAACCTCGTGCAACCGTGTTGGCGATTGTCATTGCCCGCTGTGTGCTCAAATGAAAATCTGCGTTGAGCGAATCAGCGAGACGCAGGTAACGCGAGCAAAAAACCGGCGCGTAAAGCAAGCGGTCATGATTTGTTACTGCGAGGTTCCATGCTGAGTTTATGGGTGGTGGTATGTAATTATGCGAAGCAAATCGCAGCGTGTCAGCAATATTATTGATTTCAAGAACCGCGCCTGGGATGGGATGGGGTGCATCATAAGAAGAATAACAATGAATATCATTTGAACGTATATGCTCGGAATGGATTTTCATCGAATCGATATCGTAAATATCATTCACACCGCTGCCATCCGGGTCTATCGCTTCAATTGCCAGCCGGTTCGCTAAAAGAGCACCAAGCAGCGAGTTCGGTGGTATCGCATTTGTGTCCGGATGATTACCAGAATTGCTGCATAATCCTACTCCGTGCTCATTAAGACACGAAAAGACACCGAATACTCCGGCAAAGCTTACATTAAAAAATCTCTGCTCATTGGGATCACTCGGCGAATAAGCAATTATCAGCGAACCATTGGCAAGAGTCATGTAAAGGCCAACTGTTCCATCGACGTTTCTTGCAATTATATAACCGCCCTGCAGGGTATCGTCACTGCTCGTTGATTCGCCCCATCCGGATAGACTCGAGCATTCAAAATCCTCTTCGTCGCCGGCGCCAGTCAATACGAGTATATCCTCGGCGATCAAATCCCTGTCCAGAGCCGGGTGATAAAGACTCACACCTTTAGCCGCAATACCGTCAATTACACCCTGGCCTTCTTCCTGAAATTTTGCCGGGATATAGTACTTTTCGCGATACATAGGAAGATAAGTATATTCATAATACTCTGGGGTTACCGAATGATAGCTGGTATATCCTATCCATTTGTTTAGGTATACACTCATGACCTCTGAAGCATGCAAATAGCCATGAGCAAAACCCATTTCATAATTAGAACCCCAGACCTGCATGTATCTTTGCGATGGTGGTCCTTTGGTGCGGAGCCGACCATTGCATACAACAGGCTGTGATGTAATATCAGGAAGTGTGATATCATCAATCCCGATAGCTGCCTGCAAAGGTATGCGGCGTATTCTGAAGGCAATATAGATCGGCGTCCCGGTGTAGCTAGATAATGAAACGGTCAGCTCGGTCCATGCTGAATCAGCAAGCAAGAATGTCTGGACACTACTGAACGTCGTCATGTCGGGTATTGATGCGGTCGATACCATGATATCAAGCGAGCATGGAAAGGTACTTGTTGCCATGCACCAGAACTGAACTAATGTATCACTGGACTGAGGCAGGACACGCGGTGTGATCAGATAATCCAGGTTCGTATGGGAAAGTCCACTATATGTTGTATCATAGTAGCATGTTGCAGCATACACACCAGAATGTCCCTGGCACAGACTGCGATACCACACAGCGTCTAGTGCGTCCTCGTTGACTACAAGCCAGTTATCCGGCGGAAAATAATTTTGTGTTTCAAAGGTTTCGGTCCAGGCACTGCAAAGGATCAAGGTCAGTATTGTTATCATAGAAATCTCCAGTATGTAAATTATGGTCCTATTGGATGAAATGTCAAGGGACACAAAACGACAGATATTAGATACGAGATGCTTGATGCTAGAGAAGAATAGTAATTAAGTAACTAAGTGATTATTTCACCCCTCAAATAACGTCTAGCACCCCATCTTGAAGTCGCAAAATGCGACTTCAAGTGTTTGCATTCACTCCTCGTAAGGGGGTATTTTTATATCTGACGCAGGTTTCAATTGACATCCCATTACTGCTAGCTATACTTTATGTCAAAAGGAGGTCTGATGGTTGTCTATTTATGTCGCAAAGTGATGTTGGCCGCGCTGCTTATACTGGTTTTGATATGTTTCATTCAAGCACAGACAGAAGAAGTAGAGGAAATCAAGTTCCATCCCACCGAGTATCAACAAATAAAGATTGATTCGATAAAAGCATGTGCAGTGGCAGATAAGTTTGAAGAAATTAAACCCACATTGGAGGAGTTATTTTCAAAAACACCTGGAGACATAGATGCATTAGTACAAATCATTTTTTTTGAGGTAATGAAGGATGAGCTTAAGAACTTAGAAGAAGCCATGCAAACGCTCCATGAAATGAATGAGATGAAAAAACGTCAGCGCGCTTATATAGAGGAATTAAAGAAAAAAAGGACTGCAGTGAGGGATTCTCTGCGCAAAGGATATGAAGAAATACATGCTTCACTGGATGAAGTAGAAACAATGCTGCGTGATTCGCCACAACTTCAAGAGATTCAAGGACAAATACATCAGGTAGAGTTAGAATTGAATTCCACAGAAGAAGAATCTGAATCGATGAATTTACGTTTACAAATAATGATGGACGAACGCAACAAAACAATACAGAACCTGTCAAATATTCTTGAAATAGATGATGACATACGTGACAAGATAATAAAAAATCTTAAATAAAACAATTTAGTGCATATGGGGGCCTCTCATTTTATTCCCCGTAGCTACGCGACGGGGCCTCTCGCTATGCTCGAGATTTACAACAGGCGATATCTTCGACCTCTCACTACACTCGAGATCTTCGACAGGCAGCGATGCAACAGCAGATCTTAGATACTAGAATGAGTTGTGAGGGTCAGGTCTTGACCCCGTACGATTAACATTCTACGGGGCAGGCTTAGAGACATAAGCAATGAAGCGTAGGGCGTCCCGGAGGAATAGGATTCCACAAGACAGCGTAGGACGTTGAGCAAGAAGAAAATAGGTGTTAAAGCCTTTGTCCATTTATTAGCGTCTAATTAATGAGGAGGTAAAAAATGTTTTCTAAATCACGGTATTTCACTTGTGTTTTAATGATATTGTTGCCATGGTTTTTAGTAGCTCAGTCTAATTATCAAGTGATTGACACAGGTCAAGACCAATGCTTTAATGATAGCATTGAAATATCTCCACCAAATCCAGGTGAACCGTTTTTTGGTCAGGATGCACAATACAATGGTACGCAATTCTCTTTTCAAGATAATGGTGATGGCACGGTGACTGACTTAAATACCGGCATGATGTGGCAACAAACACCAGACCTCGATAATAAGTCCACCTGGGCAGAGGCTGTGGCAGGTGCAGACACCTTTATTCTTGCGGGCTATGATGATTGGCGCTTACCTCATATCAAGGAGCTTTACTCACTCATTGATTTCCGAGGTTCAAGCATGGACACGATACCTTATATAGACACAACCTTCTTTGATTTTGAGTGGGGCGATACAACCCAAGGTGAACGTCTAATCGACGCCCAATACTGGTCCAGCACAGAGTACGTGGGACTGACCATGAATGGCGATGCCACGGCATTTGGAGTCAACTTTGCAGATGGTCGGATAAAAGGGTATCCAACAGAAACCGGACCAGGAGGTCAACCCTTTGAAGCCTTTGTCCGTTACGTACGGGCTGGCAACAATTACGGCGTGAATAACTATTTTGATAACGGAGATGGCACGATCACTGATTCATCAACTGGATTAATGTGGAAGCAGATTGATGATGGTGTGACGCGTAACTGGGAAGAAACACTCGCTTATGCAGAGAATATGACACTGGCAGGTTATGATAACTGGCGCTTGCCAAATGTAAAAGAACTCCAGAGCATTGTCGACTATACCCGCGCTCCTGATGCGCAAAATCCAGGACAGCAAGGTCCAGCAATTGATACAATTTTTGACGTTACTGAAGAAGAATCATTTTTCTGGACAAGTACAACCCTTTTGGAAGCGCCACCTGATGCAGGAACTGGAAGTGAGGGTGTATATATCGCTTTTGGTCAAGCCTGGGGCTATATGGGACCTCCAGGTAATGGCGAATGGCTCAATGTCCATGGTGCAGGAGCACAGCGAAGTGATCCAAAATCTGGTGATCCTGGCAACTATCCTTATGGCCGTGGTCCTCAAGGAGATGAAGTCCGTATCTTTAACTATGTACGCTGTGTTCGTAGAGGATTGACTAATATTAATGAAGGAAAATCTGAATCCTTGAGAAGCTCAATGATATGTCAGAATACTCCGAATCCCTTTCGCAGTGAAACAATTATTGGTTTTCAACTCTCAGAACCAGATCATGTACGGATTACTTTATACAACACTGTCGGTCAGAAAATCAAAACTATTTTGGATGACAATAAACCTGCTGGGTTTCATACTGTTATTTTCGAAGCCAATAATCTGGCAAATGGTGTGTATTATTATTGCCTGGAAACGAGCAAGGAGAAACAATTCAGGAAAACAGTACACTGCGAAGAATACTAAAAACCAGGAACCAGGAAAAGCGAAGAGCGAAAAGGCACAGCAGGTGGGGTCAAATCCCCAGTATACACGATAACGAGGGCAGGCAATAACGGCAGATGTTAGATACTAGATACTTGATGCTAGTAAAAGAACTGGATTCCCCGATCGCGTCGGGGAATGACAAATCAAGGGATGGCGGTAAAAGGCCCTCGCTGTACTCGCGGGATAAATATGAGAAGTGAACAGGTGAACACCTGGTATACTCTTAAACTGTTTCTAACGCGGGTATTTTGATATTTTCGAAATTCTCCTCTGACCAAGCTCTGGGGAGAAGAATGGCATAAGGGATTAACTCTTTCATGTATGCAGCGCCATGAAGGTCGCTGCTGTGAATGATGATCATAGCTTTTTTGTTTTTATGCTTCGGATGTTTCTTTATCCACTCCGCAACCACTCCCCCGCTTATATCAGTATCCTTTGCCCAAACTGGAGGCTCGCCAAGATCATAGTCCAGGAAGATAATATCGTATTTCTTTTTGGAAAGGCATTCAATACATTCCCTGGCAGTCGTGACGTGGGTGATGTCAGTGATATCTATTGGTTTCAGCCGTTTTTCAAATTCTATTGCCCGGCTGTACATATCATCAAGGATAAGAACTCTGATGCTTTTCTCAAACACTTGATCAGTATATCACAATTATTCTAAGAGTCAAGACGCAGCAAAGCTGCGTCGATGGTCCCGTACATTTAACAATTTACGGGACAGGCAGTGATAATAAAACAGATTTCAGTGATACAAAAAACAGCTCATTGTCATTTGGTAACTGAGTAATTGACAGCGTTTAGGACGTTTTGATCGTTGATATCGTCTGCCGCCACGACATTTCTTTGATATTCCAATTTGGAATCTCAAAGACTTGAATTCTGTTATTCTTTGCTAAAACCGATTTTGCGTTTCGCTTTCTCAGGTGGAATCATGAGCTGTCGGATAGCTTCGAATACCGCCTTAAACTGAACGTCATATTTTTTCTCAAGAGCATCAATTTTTCGCATAAGATCTTTATGCGTTGCTAATACTTCTCGTAGCCTAATAAATGTCCTTACAACCAGTACGCTTGTTTGAACAGCTATTTGACTGTTCAATACCGAAGCAAGCATAACTGCACCGTGCTCAGTAAATGCATATGGTAGATATGGTGCATATTTGAGAGAACTAAGGTGGTCGCAATTTGCGACCACTTCTTGTTTCTCTTCTTTGGTAAGTTGAAACATAAAATCAATGGGAAACCTTCGTTTATTCCGTCTGACTTGCTCATTTCACCTTTTTGTCGACACTCCATAGAGCTTTGCTAGATCTCTATCTATTATAACCTTGTGACTACGGATAATCAAAATCTTTTTTTCTATAATTTCTTGTGATATGGTTTTCTTCATTTTACTACTTTCCTCCTTTTCTACAGAATTAAAATAATAAAGATATGAACCACTACAGCATGATGCTGCAAAGCGTTTCATACCTTCTCGGTACTGATTATATCCAGGGGTTTGATAAAGTCAAGACGCCGCTTGAGCGGCGTCGATTGCGGTGATAAACAGAAAAATTACAGAGATTGCTTCGTCCTTCGATAAACTCAGGACTCGCAATGACCCCGATATCTTCGACGAGACTTACAGCCTTTCGCCCTGCTCAAGATTTACAGCAGACGGGATAGATCTTCTTAGTCTATCTCCGATACACCGGTACGCCGTTACTCCGATACTGTCCTTTCAAGGTGAACACCTGGCACTCACGCCCAACATTAGGATAAAAGCGTAGCACGAAGTACATAGGGTGATCATTAGTAGGCATATTTTTTGATGATTGCGGAGGTTATGTAGTGGCTGACGATTGTGGTCTTTAAATTGCTGTATTCTAATTTTAATCTCTGTGCTTCGATAACATTTTTTCTGGTTAAATATAAACCGGTATACTGGTGATAATAACCATCAGTTTCGTGTTGGAACCAGTGGTGTGCTATGCTAAAACCGCCTTCACATGTAAGCCACAAAAGATTTGAATCAGGACGCTTAGAAAAATCACCACCATGATCGAAAGGACGTGCTCCTAAACGAGTTTTGGAGAAACCGACGTGCAGTGAATAGAGCCACATTCCTGCCTTTTTGTTCGGGCTGATGACTACATCTTTAATGTGCCATAATTTCTTTAATGCCTTATTTATTGCAACTGAATCGGTCAGATTAATATATACTTTTTTGCCTTCGATAATAAAAGATCCATCGTCAACAGAGTAATTTTTCATATAATCGTCCATAAGTAACCATCTTTTAAAGTGTTCTAATTTTTCTTGTCGTCTTAGACTTTTTAAGATACTGTCAAGTCTTACTATTGTATTCACTCTTACTGCAACATCATCTGCAAACCTTGCTTGTCGATTATCTCCACCATAATTGTTGACAAATATAGCATCAAAATATGCAGCATGCCATTTGCATTCCATTGTTGCAGTAGCATAAACAAGTGAGAGATTAAAAGGTAAAAGTAAAAGGTTAATACATATTTTTGCTAACTTGCTCATTTTTTTCTGTATTTATAAAATCCGATTCTTTTTTGCGGTTTTTTTGGTGGGGTCATAAGCTCGCGGATCGCATCGAATATCGCCTTGATTTCCACATCGTGCTTTTCTGTTTTTCGTTCGAGTTGGTCTAATTTGTGAACTAATTCTTTATGCGTAGATAGAATTTTGCGTAATTTTACAAAAGCACGCATTATGGCGATGTTAACTTGGATAGCCCTTCTACTTCGTAGAACACTGGAAAGCATCGCAACTCCCTGCTCTGTAAAGGCATAAACATTGGGCGCATGTTTGAGTTTTGAACTTATCACAAATTGTGATAAGTTTAATATCTCTGCTCGGGTTAATGAAAACATAAAATCATCGGGAAATCTCTCAATATTACGTTTTACAGCCTGAATTAACACTCTTGTTTCAACTTGATAAAGCTCAGCAAGGTGCGTACTGATCATTATCTTATGACCACGGATAACCAGTATATTTTCTTTGATTATTTCTTTTGGTACTATTTTTTTCATTTTACTTCTTTCCTGCTTTTGTACATTATGAAAATCATAAAGGTATGAACCACTTGCACCACCATGTTACAGAACCCTTCATACCTTCTCAGTGCTGATTATATCTAAAGATTCAATAAAGTCAAGACGCCGCGGCGATTTCATCGCCTTCCACCACGCATAAAGGCGGACAGGCGCAATGACAAAACTAGATTCCCCGGTTAAACCGGAGAATGACAGAAGAGGATACGGGAAATGACCCCATTAGATGCTGCGTATCTAACGGGGTAAACGGGAGTCCCGCTGAAATAATATATTTCACCCCTCACCTTTTTCCTCTCCCCTCAAGGGGAGAGGAAATGTTCTGTAACAGATTCCAGAGGATGAATTTTTCTCTGAGAGTATTAGATATTCACCGAATTCTCCTTGCTGTTAATTGACAAACAAACATATATATAGATAATAAATCCTATGCATTGGCATGATGATGAATTAATAAGCGAGGAAGAGACACAGCCATCCAAGAAGAATTGGCGTATTATTAGTAAACTATTGCCCTATTTCAAAAAATACAAAATAAAAATTATAATCGCATCTGTCCTGCTTCTTTTCTCGACATTATTGACCTTGCTTGGACCCATTTTAATAAAACGTGTTATTGATATAGAAATCCCTCAAAAAAACATGCAGGGGTTATTAATAATTGCATTCATATATTTAGTAGTTCAATTATTTATTATCCTGGTTAGATATTTTCAAGAAATTGAGATTCAGAAAGTTGGCGAAAGAGCAATCGCTGACCTCAAATCTGATCTTTTCGAGCAACTACTTCATATACCTGTAGCACACTTTGACAAGAACCCGGTCGGCAGGTTGATTTCCAGGGTAGACAGTGATACTGAAACGCTTAAATTCCTCTTCTCACAAACGGCCGTTGTATTGATCCAGAACATAGCGCTCATAATAGGGATGTCAATCGTGATGATGGTTGTTAATCTGCGTCTCTACCTTTTGATACTTTTCATGCTCCCCATATTCTTACTAATATTCTGGTGGTTTGAACGAAGTGTCCGACCGGTTTATCTGGCAGTAAGGAAAAAAGTTGCGGAAATAAATAGCTATATCATTGAAACTTTGCACGGATTACCGATTGTACAAATTTTTCAGCAAGAAACGAATTTTCTTAAAAAAATCAACACATTAGGTAAAGAAAAATGTACGGTAGAAATAAAAGCGTTGTCCTATTGGTATCGTATCTGGTGCTTTGTTGATCTCGGTGAAGTCATCGGCATCATCCTCGTACTTGGCATCGGCGGTATGTGGGCTTTACATGGAGCAATTACCATCGGCACAATATTTCTATTTATCAGTTATATCACACGTCTCTTTGGACCGCTCCGCAGGTTGTCTGACCAGGTTAATGTTATTGAACGAGCATTTGCATCAGCAGAACGTGTATTCCAGGTACTGGCGACAAAGCGTGAGGGAAAAGAACAAGAAAAAGAACTGGTAAAAAGCCTTAGAACACATATTACGTTTAAAGACCTTAGCTTCTATTATGAGAATGAAAATTGGGTGCTGGAAAATTTAAATTTCAAGATAAAAAAGGGAGAACGTATCGCCCTGGTCGGTGAAACCGGCGGTGGTAAGACCTCTATTATCGCCCTCTTGTTAAAATTCTATGAACCTCAGAAAGGCACGATTTTGATCGATGATACCTGCATTTCCAAGATCAACCGGAACTCGCTGCGTGCAATGATCGGTTTCGTTCCACAGGATGTAATTCTTTTCCCAGGCTCAATAATGGAGAATCTGCGTCTCTTTGACGAACAAATTTCCCCTCGCAAGGTCATTGAAGCGGCAACTCGAGCCTGTATCCATGATCGGATATGCAAACTACCGAAAAGCTATGATACAAACATCATTGAGCAGGGCGTAAATTTATCTTTTGGCGAAAGACAACTATTATCTTATGCACGCGCACTCGTATTTGATCCGGATATCCTTATCCTTGATGAAGCAACCTCGTCAGTCGATCCTGAAAGTGAACGTTTAATACAGGTCGGAATGAAAGAACTTCTTAAAGATCGGACTGCAATTATCATCGCACACCGGCTTACCACGACACGTCTGGCTGATCGGGTTCTGGTTATCCATAAAGGTCAATTAATTGAACAGGGAACTCATGCAGAACTACTAAGTGCAGAAGGTTATTACCATAAACTATATAAATTGCAGTATCTGAGCGTGGTACGATGAAATCAATAAGCGCATTTTGGAAAAAGAAAAAGCTCTGGCTATTATTCCTGATTTCTTTTACCCTGGTAAAGACTATTATTGTCCTGCTGTTCCCATACATTCTAAAAGATATAATCGATGGAATAGAAAAGGGGTTTGCTGAACAAAAGCTTCTCCACTTTGTTCTGCTACTCGGTGTTCTCGGTGTATTCCGTGCTTTATTCAGTACCCTCCTCCCGTACTCGCGCGGCAGACTGAATGAAATATTCTTGGTCGAGGAAAGAACCAGTCTTTTCTCAAAAATCCTCAGCAAAGGGCATTCTTTTACCAACCGCTTTCCTGCCGGCGATGTGTTACAGCGACTTGATCATGATTTAAGTGAATTATCCTGGTTTGCCTGCTCCGGGATATTCCGTCCGGTCGTCGCAGTAATTACCGTGCTCGTCGCGCTTGTTTTTATGGTTGATATTAACCTCTGGCTTACTGTGCTTGCTGTATTGCCATCAACCCTGGCAATTTTTAGCTGGTTAAAGATAAGCCCGTATGAATATAGATACTATCATTCCTGGCGTGATAAAATGGCAAAAGTAAATAATTATCTCCAATCCAGTTTTTCAGGAATTAAATTGGTAAAATCATATACAATGGAAAAGAAAAACCATAGGCAATTCAAGAACATCCTGGTAAACAGAATTGAGGCCGCTTTTAAAGTCATAAAAATCGAGACCCTGATTCACACACTCTTTACCGCAATTGAAGAAATTGGTATTGTCTTTATCTTGCTCTTTGGCGGTATTTTTATCATGAGAGGTAATATTACGATCGGTGAATTTATTGCCTTCAATGCATACATAATTATTCTGCTCGACCCGATGATCACGATCGGTCACTTCTTCGTCTCGAAGAAACGAGCCGAAGTCCAGAACGAACGTCTTGAAGAAGTAAAAGACTATTCGGTTGATATCGAAGATAAGGGGAAAGTGAAAAATATAGTGGTCGAAGATATCAGCATGAGCAATGTTTCATTCAAATACTCAAAGGACGTCCCGCTGATTCTAAAGGGAATTAATTTAAGAATTCCAATAACCAAAAAAATCGGTTTGGCCGGGACCGTTGGCTCAGGTAAGACCACGCTCATAAATATACTGATGAGAACAATCGATCCCACAGAAGGTGAAGTGAAAATAGGTACATTCAATATTAAAGAAATTTCACTTGAAAAGTTGCGGGCACTATATGGTTACGTTCCTCAGGAATCATCATTATTTTCTGACACAATCGGTAATAATATTCTTTTTGGCAGAAAATGCAGTGCAGCCGAGTTATCTCGCGTCATAAAACTTGCCCAGCTGGCAGATTTTATTAAAAGGCAACCCAAGGGATTGGATGAGTTGATTGGTGAAAAGGGATTGAAACTTTCTGGTGGTGAGAAACAAAGAATCGCGATTGCCCGGGCAATCCTAAAAAAACCAAAAATTCTTATCCTTGACGATGCAACATCCAATCTCGATGCTGAGACTGAGAGAGAACTGGTCAATCAGTTGTCAGCAACGCCTGATACGACACTGATTATTATCTCACATCGGCTCTCTATTCTTTCGGTTTGTGATTATATTTATACAATAGATAATGGCGTGATCGTGGAACAAGGAACACATGACGCATTGCTCAAGAAAAAAGGTCTCTATTGTAGATTATATCAACATCAACTCATAGAAGAAGAACTAAAAAAATAGATTACACAGATTACCTATTTGACTTTAATTACCTTCTTTGACAGTTTACCATCAATTTCAATGAAATAAATTCCTGGAGAAAGACGTGCGGCATCGACTTCACGCCCGGTGATGTCGAAAATGCGGCAGGTTTTATCCTCTGACAGATGTAATGGACCAGTAAGAATCGTCGGGATGATGTATTTGCTCGACACAATGTCCTGTTTCTCCTGCTCAATTCCAGTTACCACCTGTCCTTCCTCGTTAATTGCACAAACGTTGGATGGCCACCCACCGATCGCGTAGAGGTTGGTGCCCACGACACCAATATCAAGTTCCCGCCGCGCAAAAAGCATAGGATTTTCAGTAAACCAAGTATCCCCCACTGGATCATAGACCTCCACAATATTTACTTCAGCCCTTATGGCGTTGCCCAGTTTCCCACATGCAAGGTCTGAGCCATTCAATCCACCACACACATACATCTGTCCATTAACGACACTCGCTTCTGGATGATAACGGGTTGTGGGGATATTTGCCTTCACCTGCCAGGGTGTACCTCCAACCGTATCGGCTGCTGGTTCATATTCCCATGTTTCTGTAAAATTACCACTGGACCCGCGCCCAGCTGCAACATAAATCTTACCACCTATTACCTCTGATGCGAAGAAAAAACGATTTGATTGCATAGGTGTTTTATATGACCATGTATTGGATGTAGTGTCATATTCCTCAACAATGGTACCATTGGCATGAAATCCACCGATCGCGTATATTTTTCCATCCACAACCTCTGCACCGAGACCATCCCTACCAACTTGCAGGGGTGCCGCGGATGACCATGAGTCGCTCGCAGGATCATATATTTCAACTGTGTTATGTGTGGTGTTGGAGCTACTCCACCCACCAATTGCATATATTTTATTATCCAAAACACACACGGCGAGAAACCCACGCGGTGTTGGCATAGGAGATTTATTGATCCACGTATTAGACACTGGATCGTATGCTTCTACCACACCGGTTGCAGTATTTGGCAGACCACCTGTCCAACCGCCTATGCAGTAAACAGTATCATTAACCACGCCAATGCCCAGGCCATCCCGTCCAGTCGGCATATCTGTCTTTTGCGTCCATTGTATTGTTCCTGTCAATGAGACAACGAACAGAAACAACAATAACGTTATTCTAGTCTTCATAAATCCTCCCCTTCTTAACATAGAATAGTTTAAAGAAAATGGTGATTAAGTCAAGATAATGGATACTAGACCAGAGAGATTCCAGTCCATTACACATCGTGTAACGAGACCAGGGATGCTAGACAAGATAGATGCTTGATACTAGATACTTGATGCTAGAAAAGAATAGTAATTGAGTAATTAAGTAACTGAGTGATTATTTCACCCCTCACCCATAACAACAGATGTTAGATACGAGATTCTTGATACTAGTAAAAGAAGTGGATTCCCCAGCTTCTATGAAATGGAGACTGGGAGAAACGGAGAAGTGGAGTCCTGCCCGGAATGACAGAGAAAAAGGAACTGGATCCCCCGATCAAGTCGGAGGATGACAACGATATTATAGATCCCCCTGATCCCTTCGACATTTAACTCAGGACTACAGCAAGCCGTGGGATGACCCCATACGATTAACATCCTACGGGTTTCTCGTTACACTCGAGATGTTCGATCTCTCACTAGATTCATCTCGCTGCCCTCGATATCTTCGACGAGACTTACAGCCTCTCGCTACACTCGAGATTTACAACAGGCGGGATAAATCTTCTTAGTCTATCTCCGATACACCGGTACGCCGTTACTCCGATACTGCCCTTTCAAGGTGAACACCTGGCACTCACTGTTAATGACTGTTATATTCTATTTGGATTTTTTTTCGAGTGCTTTTGCTTTTTTATTGTACAAAGCGGCGAGTTTGGTTTCGCCGATGTCTTGGAGTATTTCTGAATACTCTTCATAATTTTTGTTCAATAATATAACCCGATCAAGTTCAGTCATTAACTTAACTGCCTGTTCCATATATTCCTCAGCTTTTTGAAGATCTTGCATCATTGCATATATTTTTGCATACGCAAACGCGCAATCAGCCATGCCTGCTTTATTGCCGATCTCGTTTGCCAAGGACCAACCTTTATTTAGATAATCTAATGTTTTATCAAAAGACTCGCCTTTCAAACGCTTGACATTCGCAAGATGGTTGTAGGCAGTCGTTAGCAGTTGTTTATTGCCCAGTTCCTTGAAGATCTTCACTGCACGCAGCAGGTGTTCTTCGGCTTTATCGAGTTCTTTCGTATGAATGTACAAAACAGCCAGATTGCCAAGAGCAGTGCTGGTACCTGTTTTGTCACCAATGTTCTCACTGATCCTGAGGTATTTGTGGAAATATTCATGTGCTTTATCGTTTTCATCTTTGCCCATGTAGAATTTAGCCAGGTTGCTATATGCCATACCTTCGCCGCGTTTATCTCCGATCTCCAGACTGATACGTAATGCTTTCAGATGAAAATCTAGTGCTTTTTGCGACTTATCTTGATATGAATACATGATACCAAGATTATTACAGGTGTGACCTATATTTTTCTTGTCACCGATCTGTTCAAGGATAGCCAGGCTTTGCTCGTTCAGATCGATCGCTTTTTTGGAATCACCTTTCATGTGATATACAATGCCCAAAAGATAGGTAACATTACCGATAAACCGTTTGTCATTCAGCTCTTCAAGAAGAATTTTGCTTTGTTTGTACATCTCAATTGCTTTGTCATAATCGCCATGGTTGCGAAAGATCCCACCAAGGCTGATATTTGCAGTAGCCCTGATTTTCTTCACACGATCATTAATACCGACTTTTTCGGCTATGCCCAGAGCTTTTTCAATTGCCTGCTGTGCATCAGCTATAGCACCCTGTACCTCATAGATTGCACCGCGCACTAAATATATCTCAGCCTGTTCAATAAGCATGTCATCTGAATCCCCAGATAATTTTATTAAAGCTTTATCAAGTATGTCAAGCGCATCAGTGAACTTGCTCTGGTGCCAGTAAACTCTCGCTGTTTTGCGCTGTGCCCGTACACGTACGATCATATCCTTGCTCTGTTTAGTTACTGATGCATATGATTCGATCGCCCCATCATAGTCACCGCGTATTGCATGAATATCACCCAAAGCTTCATAGGCCTTCAGCTGAATCCATTTATGTTGATCAGTTGCTTCAGCAAAACCGTTGATAACAGAAACGACCTTTTCGAAATATTTGATCGCTTCTTCATTAGCATACCGCTCTTTAGCATGGAAACCTGCTTTTTCCAGCCATTCGATAGCCTTATCCTGGTCATTACTATTTGTGTAATGGTGAGCAAGGAGTTCGGTGAATTCATCTATCCGTTCTGATAATAATTCCTCAACGAGTTCTGCAACCTGACCGTGTAATTGTCGACGGTTTTTCTTGGGCAGACTATTATATGCAACCTCCTGGACCATCGGGTGTTTAAAAATGTACTCCAGCTCCGGTTCTTTTGCTAATAAACGAATGTATTCCAGCTCTTCAAGGGTTGCTAGGTGAACACTCATCATTAAACTCTCGACTTTGGTCAAGCGCTCGAGCAAAGGTGCAAGG